>NZ_VKAC01000017.1 GCF_008041935.1 Quadrisphaera setariae | reverse complement strand
GGTTCCTGGGGTGGTGGGGGCAGGTGGCGGCGTCTCCTGGGGGCGCTCATCCACCTCGCTCATGCTCGTGATCTTACCGTACAGGTGTTCGGATCAACAAGTCCTGGTGTGCCTGTGACCTGCACTTGAGCGCCTCGAGGTGTCCCTCTCCAGCTCCAACGGGGCACCGATGCCCCCTTCGTCGCGGGCGGTCGCCGCGTAGACCTGAGGGCCGATGCGACCGCCGCGCTGGAGCGCGTCTCATCGGGCCCCGCGACCGGCTGTGGATCGTCTCCACCCACCCGTTCCCCACCTGAGAACGCCCGTGAGGCTGGAGGTCAGCCGACCGACCTCTGCAGGGACCTGACGTGTGACCTCAGCGACCACAGGGACACCGTCAGCGACGTGAGGTCGAGAGGGGCTCCCTCGTCTTCGGCACGCACCGCCACGTCGCGGAACCGCTCGCGCAGGGCCGCCACCTGGTCCGCGAGCGCGGTGCTCCCAGCGGCGGAGCGACCGGATGCCGAGCGCTCACGCAGGAGCGCCTCGGTGAGCTCGCGGTGGACGCTGTAGAGGTCGTCGCGCAGGGAGGCCCGCGCGAGGACCTGCCAGCTGTCGTCGCGGGGCAGGGCGCTGATGCCCAGCAGGAGGGTCTCGATGTCGTAGGCCCGGGAGATCTCGAACCACGCCGCGGCGACGAGGTCGACGTCGTGCTCGCCGCGCGTGGCGATGTCGACGATCTCCAGCAGGGGGAACAGCGCGAGCAGGCCCGCGGTGCGGCGCGCCTCGCCCGCGGGTACGCCCAGGGCCACGAGGTCCTCGGTGTCGACCTCGACGGTGTGCAGGTCCGCGCCGCCGATGAGACCGTCCACGGCGGGAGCGAGGCGGGCGACATCGGGCGCGAACCGCGCGACCTCCGCCGCCACGTCGATGCCCTCTGGCCGGGTGTGGAGCAGCCAGCGCACCGACCTGTCGAGCAGCCTCTGGTGCACCGAGCGCATCCGCACCTGCGCGGCGACGGGCACGCGCCCGTCGAGGGCCTCGACGGCCGCGGCGCGCTCGGGCAGGCCGAACACCCTGGCGGCCACCACGAAGGCCCTCACCACGTCAGCGGGCTCCGCGCCGGTCTCCTCCGCGGCGCGGAACGCGAAGGTCAGGCCCCCCAGGCCCACCACGCGGTTGACCAGCACGGTGGTGGCGATCTCGCGGCGCAGCGGGTGGTCGGCCAGGTGGCTGGCGAAGCGCCCGCCGAGCTCGGCCGGGAAGTAGCTGCGCAGGGTGGCGGTGACCCAGTCCTCATCGGGCAGGGAGCTGCTCAGCACGGCACGCCCGAGGGTGATCTTGGCGTGGGCGATGAGCACCGACAGCTCCGGCATCGTCAGCCCGCCGCCCTCACGGGCGCGCCGGTCGAGCTCGACCGCGGTGGGCAGCGCCTCCAGCTGCAGGTCGACGGCACCGGTGCGCGCCAGCTCGTCGAGGAAGCGGCGGTGCGCCGGGAGCAGCGCGTGGGCCAGCGCCCCCTCCACGCTGAGCGCGACGTTCTGCTCGTAGTTGTCGCGCAGCACGAGGCGTCCGACCTCGTCGGTCATCCGCAGCAGCGTCGCGTCGCGGTCGGCCGCATCGAGCTGGCCCCGCGCCACGAGCTGGTCCAGGAGGATCTTGATGTTGACCTCGTGGTCGCTGCAGTCGACGCCCGCGGAGTTGTCGATGGCGTCGGTGTTGAGCTTGACGCCCTCACCGTCGCGGCCGGACTGCGCGGCCTCGATGCGCCCGCGCTGGGTGAGGCCGAGGTTGCCGCCCTCGCCGACCACGCGGACGCGCAGGTCGCGCCCGTCGATGCGGATGGCGTCGTTGGCCTTGTCACCCACGTCGGCGTGGCTCTCGGTGGAGGCCTTGACGTAGGTGCCGATGCCCCCGTTCCAGAACAGGTCCACCGGAGCCGCCAGCACCGCGCGCAGCAGGTCGACCGGAGACATCGACGCGGTCGAGGGGTCCAGGCCCAGCCGGCGCGCCACCTGGGGGCTGACCGGCACGGACTTGGCCGTGCGGGGGTAGACGCCCCCGCCCTCCGAGATGAGGGAGCGGTCGTAGTCGGCCCACGACGAGCGCGGCAGGGCGAACAGTCGCGCGCGCTCGGCGTGGGAGGTCGCCGGGTCGGGGTCGGGGTCGAGGAAGACGTGCCGGTGGTCGAAGGCGGCCACCAGCCGGGTCTGCTCCGAGAGCAGCATCCCGTTGCCGAACACGTCGCCGCTCATGTCGCCGACGCCCACCGCGGTGAACGGCTGGGTCTGGGTGTCGTGGCCGAGCTCGCGGAAGTGGCGGCGCACGCTCTCCCACGCCCCCCGGGCCGTGATGCCCATGGCCTTGTGGTCGTAGCCCACCGACCCGCCGGAGGCGAAGGCGTCGCCCAACCAGAAGCCGCGCGCCAGCGAGATCGCGTTGGCGGTGTCGGAGAACGTCGCGGTGCCCTTGTCGGCGGCCACCACGAGGTAGTAGTCGTCGCCGTCGTACCTGACGACGTCGGCCGGGGGCACGACCACGCGCACCGGCAGGCCGTCCTCCCCCTCGGTGGTGCGCAGGTCGTCGGTGACGTCGAGCAGCCCGGAGATGAAGGTGCGGTAGCAGGCGGTGCCCTCGGCCCACCACGCGTCGCGGTCCACCGCGGGGTCGGGCAGCTGCTTGGCCACGAAGCCGCCCTTGGCGCCGGTCGGCACGATGACGGCGTTCTTCACCACCTGGGCCTTCACCAGGCCCAGCACCTCGGTGCGGAAGTCCTCCCGGCGGTCGGACCAGCGCAGCCCGCCGCGGGCCACCTCGCCGTAGCGCAGGTGCACGCCCTCCACGCGCGGGGAGTAGACCCACACCTCCGCGTGGGGGGCGGGGTCGGGCATGCCGGCCACGAGCCGGGGCGCCAGCTTGAAGGACAGGTGGGTGGGCAGCTGGCCGTCGGGGCTCTGCTGGTCACGCTGGTAGGCGTTGGTGCGCACCACGGCCCTCACCACGGACAGCAGCGCCCGCAGGACGCGGTCGGCGTCGAGGCTCTCCACGCGGTCCAGCGCGGCACCGACCTCCTCCTCGAGAGCGGCGACGAGGTCGGTGCGGTACTCGGCCAGGTCGTCGTGGCCGCCGGAGCGCAGGGGCGCGAAGCGCGCTTCGAAGAGGCGCACGAGCAGCCGCACGACGCCCGTGGCGGACAGCAGGACGTCGGCGACGCCCTCGGGGGTGTGGGCCAGCCCCACCTGGCGCAGGTACTTCGTCCAGGCGCGCACCAGGGCGACCTGTCGCCACGTGAGCCCGGCGGCGAGCACCAGGCGGTCCAGCGAGTCGGTCTCGGACAGGCCCGTGGCCACCGCCGCGTAGGCGTCGCAGAACCGGTGTCCCAGCGCCTCGGCGTCGACGCCCCGGTCCGGGTCGACGTCGGTGCTGGGGGCCGGGAAGCGCAGGCGCAGGTCCTCGATCCACACGCGGCGCCCGTCGGCGGCCTCGAAGCGGTGCGGCACCTCCTCGAGGACCTCGACGCCGAGGTTGGTGAGCACCGGCATCATCGAGGTCAGCGTCTCGGGGTGGGAGCGGTAGAAGACCAGGCGCCGCTCGGCGGACGGGTCGTCGACGTCGCGGCGCAGCTCCAGGACCGGCCGGTCGTCGGGGCCGTCGAGCACCTCCTGGCAGCGCCGCAGGTCCACGAGGGCGTCGGCGGGTGCGGTGGTGGAGCGGTAGGAGTCGGGGATGCCGTCCGCCCACCGGGCCACCCGCTCCTCGTCGCCGGGCTCGGCGTCCCGCGCGGCGGCGACGAGCGCGTCCTGCCAGGAGCGGGCCAGCGCCGCCACCGAGCGCTCCAGGGCGGCGGTGTCGAGGAGGTTCCTGTCCAGGAGGCGCTCCCCCGGGCGCGCGCGCACCACGAAGTGCAGCCGCGCCAGCACCGACTCCGACACCTGCAGCGTCTGCTCGACCTCAGCGCCCCCCAGGGCCTCCAGCAGGCGCTGCCCGACGCGGTGCCCGACGCCGGTGGTGTACCTGTCGCGCGGGAGGTAGACCAGGCACGAGACCACGCGGTCCTGGCGCTCGTAGCGCAGGAACAGCCGGGTCTTGCGGCGCTCCTTGAGGTCGAGCACGGCCAGGGACGTGTCGGTGATCCAGCCCGGGTCGGCCTGCAGGAGCTCGTCGCGAGGGAGCGTCTCCAGCACGCTGATGAGGTCGCGCCCGGAGTGGTCCTGCGACCTCACGCCCGCGCGCCGCAGCACCGTGCGGACCTTGTCCGCCACCACGGGCACGTCCAGGAGCGGCTCGCTGCGGGCGGAGGAGGTGAACAGCCCCAGGAAGCGGTGCTCCCTCACCACGCGGCCGCCGGAGTCCACCAGGCGGACCGCGACGCAGTCGAGGTGGGAGGGGCGGTGCACGGTCGAGCGGGCGGCGGCCTTCCAGACCGCCAGCACGGGCGCGGGACCTCCGCCGTCCTCCGCCTCGGCCTCCAGGCCCCGCCGGGCCGGCCGGAACCTCGACACGCCCAGGGCGCCGGAGTCGCGCCCGTCCAGGACCGTGCGGCCCGAGCCGTCCTCGAGGACCCGCGCGTCGTAGACCCGGTGCCCCAGGAAGGTGAACCTGTCCTGCGCCATCCACGACAGGAACGCCGCCGCCCGGCGGCGCTCGGCCTCGTCACCGCCGGCGGCCGGGTCCTCCACCAGCGCGGTGGCCAGCTCCCGCGCCCGGCGGCGCATCGGGTCCCAGTCCTCCACGGCCGCCCGCACGTCGCGCAGCACGCCGCTGACGGCCTCGACGAGCCGGACGCCGCCCGGGTCGTCGGCGTCGAGGCTCACCTCGGCCTCGATGTGGCTCTCGGTCATCAGCCCGGCGCCGTCGTCCGGTGCATCGGCGCCGCCGGCGGGCCGGGCCTCCAGGAGCCGGCCCTCCGCGTCGCGGAGCACCAGGTGGCGCGGGTGCGACAGGCGGCGGATCGACCGCCCCGAGTGCGCCAGCACGGCCAGCACGCTGTCCACGAGGAACGGCATGTCGTCGGTGACCACGCGCACCGTCGTCGTCCCCGAGGTCGCCGTGGCCCCCGGCTGGTCCTGCGCCCAGACGCTGGCCCGCCCCGGCTCGCGCACCACGTCCAGCACCCCGTCGACCTGTGCTCCCGGTGCTGCCTGCTGCGACATCCCCACGCCCCCTGCACGCTCTGGTCCAGACCGCTCCCGCACGCCGGTGTGGGGAGCAGCACCACCTTGCACCGCGCGCCTGCGGCGGGGGTCGGCGGGTCGGCGGGTCGCCCAGGAGGACGACGACGGCGGACGCGGGCCTCTGGCAGTGTGGTCGCCCGTGCCCGACAGCACCGCCAGCCCGCTCCGACGCCCACCGCGCGGCGGGGCGTCCCACCCCGGGCGCGCCATCGCGGGGGGCTTCGCGGCCGCCATCGCCGTCGGCACGCTCCTGCTGTCGCTCCCCGTGGCCAGCACCGACGGGCGGGCTCACCCCGTCGAGGCGCTCTTCACCGCCACGTCCGCGGTCTCCGTCACCGGGCTGGCGGTGGTCGACACGGGCACTGCGTGGTCTACGGCGGGCCTGGTCATCATCGTCGTCCTGGTCCAGCTGGGCGGTCTGGGGATCACCACCGCCGCGACCCTCGTCGCGCTGGTGCTGTCGCGGCGGCTGGGACTGCGCGCGCGGCTGCTCGCGCAGGCGGAGACCAAGTCGCTCAGCGCCGGTGACGTCCGCGGGGTCGTTCGCACGGTCGCCGTCTTCACGCTGGCCCTCGAGGTGGTGGTCTGCGGGCTGCTGGCCATCAGGTGGGTGGTGGTGGACGGCGGCCCGGTGCTGCCGACACTGGGCAGCGCCGTCTTCCACGGCGTCATGGCCGTCAACAACGCCGGGTTCTCCCTCTACAGCGACAGCCTGGTCCGCTACGCGTCGGACCCCTTCACGCTCGGCGTCATCGCTGGCGCCGTGATGATCGGCAGCCTCGGCTTCCCGGTGGTCTTCGAGCTGTGGCGGAGCTGGCGCCGACCGCGCACCTGGTCCGTCCTCACCCTCATCACGGTCTGGGTGACGGGGTGGCTGCTGCTCGTGGGGACGGTCCTGCTGGCCGTCACGGAGTGGACCAACCCCGGCACCCTGGGGCCGCTGAGCTCCCGCGACAGCGTCGTCGGCGCGTTCTTCCACGGGGTCATGGCGCGCAGCGCCGGCTTCAACAGCTTCGACACCACCGCGATGACCTCCGAGGGCCTGCTCGTCACTGACGCCCTCATGTTCATCGGGGGCGGCAGCGCGAGCACCGCCGGCGGCATCAAGGTCACCACGTTCGGCCTGCTCGCGCTCGTGCTGTGGGCCGAGCTGCGCGGCAACACCGACGTCGAGGTGGGACGCCGTCGCGTGCCGGCCACGACGCAGCGGCAGGCGGTGGCGGTCGCCCTCCTCAGCATGGGCCTCGTCTGCCTGGGGACGCTCGCGCTGCACCTGACCACCGACCAGCCCACCGACGTGGTCGCCTTCGAGGCCATCTCCGCCTTCGCCACCGTGGGCCTGTCAGCGGGGGCGACCGCCCAGCTCGACATCCCCGCGCAGGTGGTCGTCGTCGTGCTCATGTTCATCGGCCGCGTGGGTCCTGTCACGCTGGCCACCGCGCTGGCACTGCGCGAGCGTGCCAAGCTCCACCAGCTGCCCGAGGAGCGGATGATCGTTGGCTAGTCGCAGAGACCCCGTCGCCGTCCTGGGCCTGGGCCGGTTCGGCACCGCGCTGGCCCTGGAGCTGCAGCGCGGGGGCACCGACGTCATCGGCGTCGACGCCAGCGCCACCGTCGTGCAGAAGCTGTCCGGCGTGCTGCCGCAGGTGGTCACCGCGGACACCACGAACGCCGACGCCATGCGCGAGCTGGGCGTCCAGGAGTACCCGCGCGCCGTCGTCGGCATCGGCACCCACCTGGAGGCGAGCATCCTCACCACGGCCGTGCTCGTCGACCTCGAGGTGCAGACCATCTGGGCCAAGGCGCTGTCCGACCAGCACGCCACCATCCTGCGGCGGGTGGGCGCTCACCAGGTGGTGCTGCCCGAGCAGCAGATGGGCGAGCGGGTGGCGCACCTCGTGGCCGGCCGCATGCAGGACTGGGTGGAGCTGGGACCGCAGTGGGTGCTCGCCAAGACCAAGCCACCGCGCGACCTCGTGGGCGTGCCGCTGGGGGAGTCCAAGCTGCGCTCGCGACACCACGTCACCGTGGTGTCGGTGAAGCCAGAGGGCTCCGGCCAGTACACGCACGCGGGCTACGACACGGTGCTGAGCTACGGCTCGGTCATCGTCATCGCCGGGAGGCCGTCCGACGTGGAGCGGTTCGTCGAGCTCGACTGACCGGCCAGCGGGCGGAGCTGCAGCTGGATCCGTCACGCACGCCCTCCCACCGGTATCTTGAACAGCGGTGCGCCGGGAAGTCTGGTCGGCAAGCTCTCTGTCGACCCCGCACCTCCCGGAGGCCACGTGGCCAGCCCTGCACGCCTGTTCGCCCGCGGCACCTACGCCGAGGCGACCCGCATCGCCGCCCTCCTGCGCAAGGAGACCGTCGGCGGGGTCCTGCTCATCACCGGTGCCCTCCTCGCCCTCGTCTGGGCCAACACCCCCTGGGCCCCCGCCTACGAGGGCCTGCGCGACACCGTCGTCGGCCCCTCCGCGCTGCACCTCGACCTGAGCCTGGGCACCTGGGCCGCCGACGGGCTGCTTGCCGTCTTCTTCTTCGTCGCCGGGCTCGAGCTCAAGCGCGAGTTCGTCGCCGGCGACCTGCGCGACCCGCGCAAGGCGGTCCTGCCGGTGGCCGCAGCGGTGGGCGGCATGGCCGTGCCCGCCGTCATCTACACCGCCATCAACCTGCGCAGCGACGGCGGTCTGGTCGGCTGGGCGATCCCCACCGCCACCGACATCGCCTTCGCCCTCGCCGTGCTCGCGGTCATCAGCACCCACCTGCCGGCTGCGCTGCGGACCTTCCTGCTGACCCTGGCGATCGTCGACGACCTGCTGGCCATCACGATCATCGCCGTCTTCTACACCGCCTCGCTGTCCTTCACGCCGCTGCTGCTGGCCCTCGTCCCGCTGGCGCTGTTCGGGTTCCTGGTGCAGAAGCGCGTCCGCCACTGGTGGCTGCTGCTGCCGCTGGCGCTGGCGACCTGGGTGCTCGTCCACGAGTCCGGGGTCCACGCCACCGTCGCCGCGGTGCTGCTCGCCTTCACCGTTCCGGTGGTCCGCAGCCGGGCCGCCGGGGGCCCGGAGGCCGGGCCGGGGCTGGCCGAGCACTTCGAGCACCGCATCCGGCCGATCTCGGCCGGCCTCGCCGTCCCGGTCTTCGCCTTCTTCTCCGCCGGGGTGACCATCGGGGGCCTGCAGGGGCTGGGCGCCTCGCTGCGCGACACGGTGGCCCTCGGCATCGTCGCCGGGCTCGTGGTGGGCAAGGCCGTCGGCATCGCCGGGGCGACCTGGCTGGTCAGCCGCTTCACCCGCGCCGAGCTCGACGAGGACCTGCGCTGGCCCGACGTCATCGGCCTGTCGCTGCTGGCGGGCATCGGGTTCACCGTGTCGCTGCTCATCGGGGAGCTGGCCTTCGGTTCCGGCTCGGTCCGCGACGAGCACGTGAAGGTCGGCGTGCTCACCGGCACCCTGATGGCGGCCCTGCTGGCCGCGGCCGTGCTGAAGCCGCGCGACCGGCACTACCGGCGCATCGCCGAGGCCGAGGCTCGGGACGAGGACGGGGACGGCGTCCCCGACGTCTACCAGGAGCGGCCGAGCGGCATCCCCGACCTGCCGCACGGTTCGCCGCGGGAGACCGTCCACGAGGCCTCTGACCGGCGGCGTCAGCCCCGGCCCGCCAACCTCGACTGACAGGCGCCGACCGGCCGGCCGCAGGGGCGGGCCGTTCGAGGCGCTGTGGGCAGAGGTGGTCACTGCGGCCCCACCACGACCGCCACGACGCCCAGCGCCGCGGCCAGGACGAGCGCGCGCACGACCCGGGTCACCGCGACCGGGCAGATGAAGGCGTCCATGCACAGCTGGCACCCGCACGCAGGCCACTGATGGCCCTGGACGTGACCTGCGGCGGAGCGCACCTCGCCGTGGGGGGCGGGCTGTGGCGGTATCGGGAGCACTGCCCCACCGTGCGCCCCCGCGACGACGCGGGCGACGGTCCAGACGGGACCCGGACGCCGCCCTGGCCAGCTCTTGACGGGGTCCTGACCCCCAGAGGGCAGTGGCCAGAACCCGGTACCGCGAGTACCGTGTACCTCTCGTACCGCACAGGTGGTCCATCGACGAGGAGGTCCGCGTGCTCTCAGGGCGCGACGTGGTGTTCGTGGACGGTGTGCGCACGCCGTTCGGCAGGGCAGGCGAGAAGGGGATGTACGCGCAGACGCGCGCCGACGACATGGTCGTCCGGCTGCTGCGCGAGATCCTCCGGCGCAACCCGTCCCTGCCGCCGGAGCGCATCGACGAGGTGGCCGTCGCCGCCACCACGCAGGAGGGCGACCAGGGCCTCACGCTCGGCCGCAGCGCCGGCATGCTGGCGGGCCTGCCGCAGTCCGTGCCCGGGTTCGCCATCGACAGGATGTGCGCGGGAGCCATGACCGCGGTGACGACGACGGCGTCGGGCATCGCGGCCGGCGCCTACGACGCGGTGCTCGCCGGCGGCGTCGAGCACATGGGCCGCCACCCGCTCGGGGCGAGCTTCGCCCCCAACCCCCGCTTCGTGGCCGACAGGGTCGTCGACGGCGACGCCCTGGTCATGGGCCGCACCGCCGAGAACATCCACGACCGCTACCCGCACCTGACCCGCGAGCGCGCCGACGCCTTCGCCGCGGGCTCGCAGGCCAAGCTGGCCGCCGCCTACCAGCGCGGGGACGTCCAGCCCGACCTCGTGCCGGTGGCCACGCGCCACGCCGAGCGCGGCTGGGGCCTGGCGACGGCCGACGAGCCGCCCCGCCCCGGCACCACCGTGGAGCAGCTCGCGGGCCTGAAGACCCCCTTCCGCCCCCACGGGCGCGTGACCGCCGGCAACGCCGCCGGCCTCAACGACGGCGCCACGATGTGCCTGCTCGCCTCCGGCGAGACCGCCGCCGAGCTGGACCTGCCGGTGGCGATGCGGATGGCGGGCTTCGCGTTCGCCGGCGTCGACCCGGCGGTCATGGGCATCGGCCCGGTGCCCGCCACGGAGAAGCTGCTGGCCAAGACCGGCCTGAGCATCGACGACATCGGCCTGTTCGAGCTCAACGAGGCCTTCGCCGTGCAGGTGCTGGCCTTCACCGACCACTTCGGCATCGCCGACGACGACGAGCGCGTCAACCCGTGGGGCGGCGCCATCGCCGTGGGCCACCCGCTGGCCAGCTCGGGCGTGCGGCTCATGACGCAGCTGGCGCGGCAGTTCGCCCAGCGGCCCGACGTCCGGTTCGGGCTGACCGCGATGTGCGTGGGCCTGGGCCAGGGCGGTGCGGTGCTGTGGGAGAACCCGCACTTCGACGGATCGAGCAAGGGCGAGGAGCAGTCGGCGTGAGCGAGCAGACCGTGCAGGGAGCACCCGAGCAGGCCCGCCTCGACCAGGGCGCCGCCGGCACCGTGGGCGTGGTCCGCCCTGAGGACCTGGTCGACCCGAACGGGTCCGAGCGCGTGACGTCCTTCCCGTGGCAGGAGGTGCCGCTCGCGGCCCTCCGCCCGGGCCTGGAGGGCTCCCTCGCGCTCATCACGATGGACAACTCCCCCGACGACCCCGAGGACCACCGCCGCCCGACCACGCTGGGCCCCGCGGGGCTGTTGAAGCTGCGCGACACCCTCGACGCCGTCGAGGCACGGGTGCGCGAGGGCGCGGTGAAGGCCGTGGCCATCACCGGCAAGCCGTTCGTCTTCGCCGTCGGCGCCGACCTCAAGGACGTCGCCCGCATCAGCTCCCCCGCCGCGGCGCGCGCCGTCGCGAAGCACGGCCACGACCAGCTCCGCCGCCTCGGCGAGATGGACGTGCCGTCCTTCGCGTTCGTCAACGGCCCCGCCATGGGCGGGGGCCTCGAGGTGGCGCTGCAGTGCACCTACCGCACCGCCTCCTCCGTGGCCCGCGGGCTGGCGCTGCCCGAGGTCGCCCTCGGCCTGGTGCCCGGCTGGGGCGGCACGCACCTGCTGCCGGCGCTCGTCGGCATCGAGAAGGCGGTGCAGGTGGTCATCGCCAACCCGGCGTCGCACAAGACGCTCACCGCGCAGCAGGCGCTCGAGCTGGGCGTGGTCGACGTCGTCCTCGACTCCCCCGACTTCCTCGAGGAGTCGCTGCGGTGGGCGGCGCGCGTGCTCGACGGCGACGTCGTCGTCGACCGTCCCGAGGTCAGCCGCGACCAGCGGCTGTGGGACGGCGTGCTCGCCGCCACCCGCGGCGCCGTGGACGCGAAGCTCCACGGAGCGGCGCCCGCGCCGTACAAGGCGCTGGAGCTGCTGGCCCGCGCCCGCACCGACGTCGGGCCGCAGGGACGGGACGCGGCGTTCGCCGCCGAGGACGACGCCCTCGCCGAGCTGATCATGACCGACGAGTTCCGCTCCGGCGTGTACTCCTTCGACCTCGTGCAGCGCCGGGCCAAGAAGCCCGCCGGTGCGCCCGACCCGAAGCTCGCGCGGCCTGTCGGCAAGGTCGGCGTGGTGGGCGCCGGGCTCATGGCCAGCCAGCTCGCGCTGGTGTTCGCGCGGCAGCTCAAGGTGCCCGTCGTGCTCACCGACCTCGACGAGGCCCGCGTGGCCAAGGGCGTGGCGTGGGTGCACGGCGAGATCGCGAAGCTCCGCGAGAAGGGGCGCCTCTCCGACGGCGCGGCGCAGCGGCTGACGGCGAACGTCACCGGCACGACCGACAGCGCGGTGGCGTTCGGGGACGCCGACCTCGTCATCGAGGCGGTCTTCGAGGAGCTGTCCGTCAAGCAGCAGGTCTTCCGGGAGGTGGAGCGCGTCGTCAGGGAGGACTGCGTGCTCATGACCAACACCTCCTCGCTGTCGGTGACCGCCATGGCGTCGGTGCTGGAGCACCCCGAGCGCCTCGTGGGCTTCCACTTCTTCAACCCCGTGGCCGTCATGCCGCTGGTGGAGGTCGTGCGCACCACGGGCGAGACGCCGACGGACGACGTCACGCTGGCCACCGCCTTCGCCGTGGGCAAGGGTCTGCGCAAGTCGTGCGTGCTCGTGCAGGACGCGCCCGCCTTCGTGGTGAACCGGCTGCTCACGCGGTTCATGAGCGAGGCCAGCGTCGTCGTCGACGAGGGGACGCCGGTGGAGGTGGCCGAGGCCGCGCTCGACTCCCTCGGCCTGCCGATGAGCAACTTCGAGCTGCTCGGCCTGGTCGGTCCTGCGGTCGCGCTGCACGTGGCGGAGTCGCTGCACGCGGCGTTCCCGGAGCGGTTCCCGGTCTCGGCCAACCTGCGGCGCATCGTCGAGGCCGGGCTGCCCGGTGTCTACGAGAAGGGCACGCGCACGACCACCGAGGCCGCCCGCGGCGTGCTGGTGCTCGGCGACAGCCCCTCCACCGAGGAGCAGGTGCGCGACCGCGTGCTCGAGGCCCTCGCCGACGAGGCGCGGCGCATGCTCGACGAGGGCGTGGTCTCCGACCCGCGCGACATCGACCTGTGCCTGCAGCTGGGCGCGGGCTGGCCCGCGCACCTCGGCGGGATCCTGCCGCTGCTCGACAGGTCCGGGGTGTCCGAGCGCGTCACCGGTCAGCGGTTCCTGCCGCGCGGCGTCGCCTCCGTCCCGGCCTGACGCCCCCCTCGACGACCGGGGGAGCGGCGCACGCCTCGGCGGGCGCGGCTCCCCCGGTCGTCGTGGTCGCCGGTGAGGTGCGTGGGGCATGCTGGCACCGTGGCCGAGGACTTCAACACGCGCGTCATCCGGGAGTTCCGCGAGAACGAGGGTCGCGTCGGCCCGCCCTTCGAGGGGGCGCCGATGATCCTCGTGCACCACCGCGGCCGCCGCACCGGCACCGAGCACGTCGCGCCGCTGGTGTTCCAGCAGGTGGGTGAGGCCTTCGCGGTCTTCGCCTCCAAGGCGGGCGCCCCCACCCACCCCGAGTGGTACGCCAACCTCCTGGCCTCCCCCGACACCACCGCCGAGGTCGGCGCCGAGCACCGCGGCGCCGAGGTCGCCGTGCGCGCCCGCGAGCTGCACGGCGAGGAGCGCGACACCGTGTGGGAGGAGCAGAAGCGCCGCTCCCCCGGCTTCGCCGACTACGAGGCCAAGGCCGCCCCGCGGGTCATCCCCGTGCTGCTGCTCGAGCCCCGCTGACCCGGCCGGCCCACCCCGTGAGCAGGCGCTTCACGCAGGTCGACGTCTTCACCGACCAGCTCACCCGCGGCAACGCCGTCGCCGTCGTCCACGACGCCGAAGGGCTCGACGACGACGCCCTGCGCGCCTTCGCCCGCTGGACCCAGCTGTCAGAGACCACCTTCCTGCTCGCTCCCACGCCGGAGGCGGCCGCTGCCGGTGCCGACTACCGGGTGCGCATCTTCACGCCCGGACGCGAGCTGCCGTTCGCCGGCCACCCCACGCTCGGCTCCGCGCGCTCGTGGCTGGAGGCCGGCGGCGTCCCGCAGCGCGAGGGCGTGGTGGTGCAGGAGTGCGGAGCGGGGCTGGTGACCGTCCGGCGCTCCCCCGCTGACGACGACGGCGGGGAGCTGCTCGCCTTCGAGGCACCTCCGCTGGTGCGCAGCGGCCCGGTGGACCCCGCCGACCTGCTGGCGGCCGCGTCCTCGGTGGGCGTGCGCGCCGATGACGTGCTCGACGCCGCCTGGGTGGACAACGGCCCGGGCTGGGTGGCGCTGCTGCTGGCCGACGCCGCGGCCGTGCTGGCCGCCGTCCCTGTCGCCGGCTCGGACAGCGGTCCCGCTGACGTCGGCCTGGTGGGCCTGCACCCCGAGGGCGCCGGCCCCGACGGCGCGGCGGTGGAGGTGCGAGCCTTCGTCCGCGAGGACGGCACCTGGTGGGAGGACCCCGTGACCGGCAGCCTCAACGCGGGCGTCGGCCAGTGGCTGACCTCCGGGGCGGCCTCCGTGCGGCTGCCGGACGCCTACACCGCCTCGCAGGGCACGGCGCTCGCGCGGCGGGGACGCGTGCGCGTGGCCAGGGAGGGCGAGCGCGTCTGGGTGGGCGGGGCGACCGTCGTCGGGGTCAGCGGCACCGTGGCCCTGTGAGCGACCTGACGACCCTGTGAGGTCCGCGGCGGCGGCTCGGGGATGATCTGCCCCGTGAACGCCCGCTCCACCGCCCCCTCCGTCGCCCTCGTGACCTGCTCGGAGGTGCCCGACCTCGACCCGGAGGGCCAGCACCTGCTGGCGGCGCTGCGCGAGCGCGGCCTGGACGCTCGCCCGGTCGTGTGGGACGACGAGGACGTCGACTGGTCCGCGCCCGACCTCGCCGTGGTGCGGTCCACGTGGGACTACGCGACGCGCCGGGCGGAGTTCCTCGCGTGGGCGGCCCGTGCGGCCGGTGCGACGCGGCTGCTCAACCCGCTCCCGCTGCTGGAGTGGTCCACCGACAAGCACTACCTCGCCGAGCTCGAGGCGGCGGGCCTGCCCGTGGTGCCGAGCGCGTTCGTGGAGGTCGGCGACGAGGGTGACCACCCGTACCTGGACGTCGAGCACGTGGTGAAGCCGGCGGTCTCAGCCGGCTCGCGCGACACGCTGCGACTGGGGGCCCACGAGGCGGCCCGGTCCCGCGCGCACGTCGCTGCCGTGCACGCCGGTGGCCGCTCCGTGCTCGTGCAGCCCTACCTCACCGCCGTCGACGACGTCGGGGAGACGGCGCTGGTCTTCCTCGACGGGGAGCTCAGCCACGCGATGCGCAAGGCCGCGCTGCTGCCCGCGGGCGGAGGGCTGGTGGAGGGGCTGTTCGCGCACGAGGACATGGCCCCTCGGGAGCCGTCGGCCGCCGAGGTGGAGGTCGGCAGGGCGGTGGTGGCCGAGGCAGCCCGGCGCGCCCGCGCCGCCGGTGCCGAGCCCGCGCTCTACGCGCGGGTCGACCTGCTCCCCGACGACGACGGCGCCCCGCGCGTCCTGGAGCTGGAGCTGGTGGAGCCCTCGCTCTTCCTCGACCACGCGCCGGGGTCCGCCGTGCGGCTCGCGGACGCCGTCGTGCGGCGCCTGGCAGACCCGGGTGGCCGCGGCACCGCAGCCTGAGCACCATGGCGGGGTGTCCGGTGGTCTCCTGCACGTCCTCTGGAGGGAGCTGCGGGGAGACCCCGCCGACCTCCGAGCCGTCCGCGTCGGGGGGACGACGGGTCTGGTGAGCCCGCTGCCGGTGGAGGCGCTGGCCGTGGCGTCGGCCACCGTGCACCGGCTGGCCGCCGTCGGACCTGCCGGGGCTGCGCTGGAGGTGGACGCCGCGCCACCGGCGGACGGCCAGCTGGCGGTGGACGCCCGCCACGTGGCCGCCGACTTCGCCAGCGAGTCGCTCCTGCGCCTGGACGGCCAGCCGGCGGCCGGGGGCTTCGCGCCGCTGTCGCGGTTCTTCCCCACCGCCGACGGCTGGGTGCGCGTGCACGCCAACTACCCCCACCACCGCGCGGCGCTGCTGCACGCGCTGGCCGTGCCGGACGGCGACGACGAGCGCGCCGTGGCGGCCGCGGTCCGCGCCGCGCTGCACGAGCGCCTGGCGCTGGACGTGGAGGAGCAGGTGGTGGCGGGAGGCGGGGTCGTCGCTGCGGTCCGCACGCCCCAGGAGTGGGCGGCCTCCCCCATGGGTGCCGCGCTGGCCGGGGCGCCGCTGGTGGACCTGCGCCGCGTCGGCAGCGACGACGCGGCAGCCGCCACGCGGCTGGACCAGCGGGCGGGACGTGACCCGGCGCAGGGTGTGCGCGGAGCGCGCGTGCTCGACCTCACGCGCGTCATCGCCGGCCCGACGGGGACCCGCGCGCTGGCCGCGTGGGGCGCCGACGTGCTCCGGCTGGACCCGCCGCACCTGCCCGAACCCCGGGCCCAGCTGCTGGAGACCGGCTCGGGCAAGCGCTTCGCGCAGCTCGACATCGCCTCCGGCGCAGGGCGCGAGCGGCTGGAGGAGCTGCTCGCCGGCGCTGACGCCCTCGTGCACGGGTACCGACCCGGCGCCCTGGCCCGCCTGGGACTCAGCGAGGAGGAGCTCGCCGAGCGCCACCCGCACCTCGTGGTGGCGTCCCTGTCGGCCTGGGGCACCCAGGGACCGTGGGCGCAGCGGCGCGGCTTCGACTCGATCGTGCAGGCGGCCAGCGGTGTCGCCGTGATGACCGGCGCCGCCGACGGGTCCCCGGGCGCCCTGCCCGTGCAGGCCCTCGACCACGCCGCCGGCCACCTGCTCGCAGCGGCGGTGATGCGCGGCCTCGTCCTGCGCCGCCCGGCCGGCCCCGGCGGCACCTGGCACGCCCACGTGTCGCTCGCCGGGCTGGCGAGGTGGCTGCTCAGCCAGCAGGTCTCCTCCGAAGCCGCGCGCGCCGGGGAGCGTCTCAAGGCTTCGGACCTGGAGCGCTACCTCGTGGACCTGCCGTCCCCCGAGGGCACGGTGACGGTCGTCAGACCGCTCGGCGCCCCGGTGTGGTCGGCTGCGCTGACCTCCTCGGCCCCCACGTGGCTCCCCACCCCTCGGTGATCAGGGACGGGGTCAGCGGCCGGGTGGGGGCAGCGGCAGCGCTGAGAAGGCCTCCTGGCAGGCGGCGGCGACGCCGGCGGGGAACGGCTCCGCGAACGGCGTGACCACGAGGCGGTCGCGCTTGCTCCCCGCGCGGGCCCACGTGCCGACGGCCCGGCCGTCCGCCACGACGACGGGCTTGAACATCCCGTTGCCACCGGGCACCACGAGCACCTCCAGCTCGGCGGCCAGGGTGGCGGTGCGGTCGGCGTAGCCGAGCACCAGCTCGTCGAACGCGGCCGTGAGCAGCACACCCCGCGTCGCCTCGCGCACGGCGTCGAGGTCCGCGACGAGGTCGACCAGGTCAGGACCACCGAGCAGGGTGCGTCCCTCGCAGGTCACCGCCACGAGGCGTCCAGCGGCGTGCGCGGCCGCGACCGCGCGCCTCACCACCCCGGTGGTGAGGAACGTCCAGCGCACGAGGTCGGGCACGGAAGCCGGGCCGTGGCTCGCGACGTAGCGAGCGGCCAGCTCGGCGAGGAGCACCTCGTCGGGCTCGTCCTCGCGGCGGGCCCCGGCGGGCAGCCACGCGTCGGCGCGCACGACGAGCTGGTCTCCGCCGCGCACTGGCCCCAGCACCAGCTCGCCCCGCGTGGCCAGACCGTTGAGGAGGCGGTACGTGGTGGACGTGCCGGGCTCGAAGCCGGCCTCCGTCCACGCGGAGCCCAGCTCGTCGCGGCTGGCGGGGCCGTCGGCCAGCCGCTCGCGCGCCACCGCCCGGGCGCGCTCGAAGGCGGCGTCGTCGAGGCCGACGTCCAGCCAGCGCTTGGCCGCCGCCCTGAGGGCCCGCGGGCCGAGGAGGCGCGTCATCCACCCGGCGTCGGCGGCGGTGAGCAGGTGCAGCGTGCCCCGCATCGGCCACGTCCGCACCAGCGCACCACCGTCGAGCGCGGCGCGGACGGCCGCCGCGCCGCGCGCCGCGGTGCGGCTCGCGACCGCGACGTGCGCAGCGGGCAGGTCCTGCGCCTGCACCGCCAGCAGGTGCGCCACGGCGGCCACCGGGTCCGGCGGCAGTCCCAGCACCGGGTGCGGCACGAGGCGCTGGGAGACCAGGCGGAGCCGCGCGACGTCCTCGGCGGTGAGGTCCGCGACGGGCGCGGGCACGGCGTCAGGCACGGGTGGGCTCCTGCCGGCGGCGCGCGTCGTCGTCGTCCTCGCCGGCCGGGTGGGGCTCCTCGGCTGCTCCGGCGGCGAACTGGGTGGCGTGCAGCTCCGCGTACCGCCCGCCCAGCGCGAGCAGCTCGGTGTGCGTGCCGCGCTCGACGATGCGCCCGTGCTCCACCACGAGGATGAGGTCGGCGGAGCGCACCGTGGAGAGCCGGTGGGCGATGACGAGCGCGGTGCGGCCCGCGAGCGCCTCCCCCAGCGCGGCCTGCACGGCGGCCTCGGAGGTGGAGTCGAGGTGGGCGGTCGCCTCGTCGAGCACCACGACGCGCGGCGAGGCGAGCAGCAGCCGGGCGATGGTGAGGCGCTGGCGCTCCCCGCCGGAGAGGCGGTAGCCGCGCTCGCCGACCACGGTGTCGAGGCCGTCGGGCAGGTCGAGGACCACCTCGCGCAGGCGGGCGCGGTCGAGGGCGTCCCACAGCTGCTCGTCGGTGGCGCCGGGCGCGGCGAGCTGGAGGTTGGAGCGCAGGGACTCGTGGAAGAGGTGGCCGTCCTGGGTGACCACGCCGACGGCGGAGCGCAGGTCGGCGAAGGACAGGTCGCGCACGTCGACCCCGCCGAGGCGGACGGCGCCGGTGTCGACGTCGTACAGGCGCGGCAGCAGGGAGGCGGTGGTCGACTTGCCGGCCCCGGAGGAACCCACGAGCGCGACCACCTGACCGGGCTCGGCGCGGAAGGAGACGCCGTGGAGCACCTGCGTGCCACCCCGCGGGTCGAGCACGGCGACGTCCTCCAGGGAGGCCAGCGAGACCTGCTCGGCGGAGGGGTAGGAGAAGCAGACGCGGTCGAGCTCCACGGCCAGCGGCCCGTCGGGCAGAGGCACCGGGTCGGGCCGTTCGCGCACCAGGGGCTCGAGGTCGAGCACCTCGAAGACGCGCTCGAAGCTCACGAGGGCCTGCATGATGTCGAGCCGTGCGCTGGCCAGCGCCGTCAGCGGGGCGTAGAGCCGGGTGAGCAGCAGCGCGAGGCTCACCACGGTGCCGGCCTCGAGGGTGCCCCGCAGCGCGAGGAAGCCGCCCAGGCCGTAGACGAGCGCCAGGGCGAGGGCGGAGACCAGCACGAGGGCCGTGACGAAGGAGAAGGAGACGACGGCGGTGCGCACGCCGATGTCGCGCACGCGCTGAGCGCGCGCCGCGTACTCGGCGGACTCCCGGGCCGGGTCGCCCATGAGCTTGACCAGGGTGGCGCCCGCGGCGGAGAACCGCTCGGTGGTCTGGTCGGTCATGGCGGCGTTGTGGCCGGCGGCCTCGCGCTGCAGCCCCGCCAGGCGGCGGCCGACGCGGCGGGCGGGGACGAGGAACAGCGGCAGGAGGACCAGCGCCAGCACGGTGATCGGCCAGCTCAGCGCCAGCATCACGCCCAGGGTGAGCAGCAGCGTCACCGTGTTGGACACGATGCCCACGAGGGTGTCGCTGAAGGCGCGCTGGGCGCCGAGGACGTCGGAGTTGAGCCGGCTGACCAGCGCGCCCGTGCGGGTGCGGGTGAAGAAGGCGACCGGCTGGCGCTGCACGTGGTCGTACACGGTGGTGCGCAGGTCGAGGATGACCGACTCCCCCAGGGTGGACGAGAGCCAGCGGCTGAGCATGCTCGCGCCCGCCTCGAGCAGGGCGATCACCGCGATGAGCGCCGCCAGGCCCACCACCACCGACGAGGCCTCGCGCTCGGTGATGGCCTGCACCACCCGGCCGGCGAGCAGCGGCGTGGCCACCGTCAGCACCGCCTCGACGATCCCCACGAGCAGGAACCAGCCGATGCGCGCCCGGTGCGGGCGGGCGAAGGCCAGCACCCGGCGCAGGGTGGCGCGGGAGAACGGGCGCTGGTCCTGCTGGCCGTAGGCGGTCTTGTACAGGACGCCCCAGGCGGTGCCCTCGATGCTCACGCCGTCATGATGCCGCTGACCTCTGACGCTCCCGGGCGGCGCGGCGCCGGCCCGCCGTCACGGCGAACAGCAGGAGGAGCACCGCCCAGCTGCCCAGGCTCAGGAACAGCTGCGTGCGCGTGCCGTCGTTGAAGCCCATCGCCACGAGGATGGCCAGGATCGCGACGATCGCGACGACCGTCAGCACCGGGAAGAGCCACATCTTCACGACGAGCTTCTCGGGGTCGGTGCGCCGGCGCAGCACCAGCTGGCTCACGGCGATCAGCAGGTAGACGAAGAGGATCACGGCGCCCGAGGAGTTCAGCAGGAACAGGAAGACGCCCTCGGGGTCGATGGCGGCCGCGATGACGCACAGGAACCCGACCACCGTGGAGGTGAGGATGGCCGCCCGCGGGACGCCGCCGGGACCGAGGCGCACCAGCGCCTTCGGCGCCTCGTGCCGGTCAGCGAGCACGAAGAGCATCCGCGACGCCGTGTAGAGGCCGGAGTTCAGGCAGCTCAGCACGGCCGTGAGCACCACGAGGTTCATCACCAGCGGCGCGTAGGGGATGCCCATCGCGCCGAGGGCCGCGGCGTACGGCGAGGCCCGCAGCTCCTCGGAGTCCCACGGGACGATGCACACGAGCAGGAAGATCGAGCCGACGAAGAAGATCGCCACGCGGACCACCACGCTGCGGGTGGCGCGGGCGACGGCCTTGACCGGGTCCTTCGACTCCGCGGCCGCGATCGTCGCGATCTCCGCCCCGACCATCGAGAAGACGACGACGACGATCGAGCTGAAGACCGCCCCGACCCCGTTGGGGAAGAAGCCCGTGCTGCCCTGCGCGCCGTTGGTGAGGCCGGAGAAGTCCATCGACGCCCCTGGCCACACCCCGAGCACGAACAGGCCGCCCAGCAGGAGGAACAGCACGATCGCCGCGACCTTGATGCCGGCGAACCAGTACTCGAACTCCCCGAAGGAGCGCACCGAGACGAGGTTGGTCACGGTCATGAGCACCATGAGCACGAGCGAGACGAGCCACAGCGGGACGTCGACGTACAGCTGGATGATCCGGGCGCCGGCCACGGCCTCGAAGCCGACGACGATGACCCAGAAGTACCAGTAGAGCCACGCGGTGGAGAAGCCCGCCCAGTTCCCCAGGGCCGAGCGGGCGTAGTCGCTGAACGAGCCCGTGCCGGGGTTGGCCGTGGCCATCTCCCCCAGCATCCGCATGACGAGGATGACCAGCACGCCGGTGAGGGCGTAGGTGAGGAACGCCCCCGGTCCGGTGGTGCGGATGACCTCGCCCGACCCCACGAACAGGCCGGCCCCGATGACGCCGCCGATGGCGATCATCGTGAGGTGGCGCTGGCTCAGGCCCTTCTGGAGACCGCCCCCGTGGCCACCCCCGTGGCCGCCGCCCGCGGTCTGGTCGTCGGTGCGCGTGCTCATCGTCGCGTCCTCTCGTCGTGGGTGCTGGTGCCGGTCCGCTCGGGGTGCCGTGCCAGGACGCTGTGCCGGCGGGCGTAGGCGAAGTACACGACGTAGCCGAGCGCCATCCAGACCAGGAAGCGCAGCCACGTCTCCAGCGTGAGGTTGAGCATCAGGTAGAGGCAGGCGAGCACGGACAGCGACGCGACCAGGCCCACCACCGGCACCCGGAACGAGCGCTGCAGGTCGGGCCGGGTGCGCCGCAGCACCACCACGCCCACCGAGACGAGGATGAAGGCGAACAGGGTGCCGATGTTGACCAGCAGGCTGAGCTCGGACAGCGGGACGAACGCCGCCAGCACCGCGATGACGGTGCCGGTGATGACCGTGATGCGCACCGGGGTGCCCGTGCGGGGGTCGGTGCGCGCCAGCGAGCGCGGCAGCAGGCCGTCGCGGGCCATGGCGAAGGCGACCCGGGTCTGCCCGATGATGAGGATCATCGTGACGGCGATGAGGCCCAGGCAGGCGCCCACGGCCACGACCGAGCCCATCCAGCCCACCCCGATGGCGGTGAAGGCGGTGGCGAGCGGAGCGCCGTCGTCGGGGTCGATCTCGGTGTACGGCCGGACCCCGGTGACGATGAGCGACACCGCGACGTACAGCACGGTGACGACGGCCAGGGACCCGAGGATGCCGATGGGCACGTCGCGCTGCGGCCGGCGGGTCTCCTCGGCGGTGGTCGCCACCACGTCGAAGCCGATGAAGGCGAAGAAGACCAGCGCGGCCGCGGCGACCACGCCGCCCACGCCGAAGACCGAGGGCTCCAGGCCGAACAGCGTCTGCACGAGCGGCGTGGTGAGGGCGCTCTCCTCACCGCCGCCCGACCCGCCCGAGCCCTGCGACGGCGGGACGAAGGGCGACCAGTTGGCGGTGGAGACGTAGAAGGCGCCGACGACGATGACGAGCAGCACCACGCCCACCTTGATGGCGGTGAGCACCTGGTTGAGCCGGCTGGAGAGCTTGATGCCGGTGGCGATGACGGCGGTGAGGGCGAGCACCAGCAGGGCTGCGGGCAGGTTGACCACCCCGTCCTCGACACCGGAGACCGCCGCCGGCAGGGTGATCCCGACCTGCCCGAGCACGACCTGGAGGTAGGCGGAGAAGGACGTCGACACCGCGGCCGCACCGACCACGAACTCGAGCACGAGGTCCCACCCGATGGTCCACGCCACCAGCTCGCCGAGGGTGGCGAAGGAGAAGGTGTACGCGCTGCCCGCCACGGGGACGGTGCTGGCGAACTCGGCGTAGCAGACCGCGGCGAGCGCGCACGCGACCGCAGCGATGACGAAGGACAGCGCCACCGCCGGTCCGGCGTTCGTGGCGGCCGCCGTGCCCGTGAGCACGAAGATGCCGGCCCCCACGCTGACGCCCACCCCGAAGACCACGAGGTCGAGGGCACCGAGGCCCTTCTTGAGGGAGTGCTCGGGTTCCTCGGTGTCGGCGATCGACGCCTCGACGGACTTGGTGCGCCACAGACTCACGCCGGCGCATCCTCGTCCTGTCGGGACCCGACTGCCAGCCGGGAGGCGGCGAGCTCCCAGCGGGAGCGCGGCGAGACCGGGTACCGGGCTGCTGCGCTGCGTCACGACGGCGCCTGGTCGGCCCGCACCGCTCCCCCGGCCGGACCCGGGTGGCGCACCTCCGACAGGGCGCTGTCGGCGCTGGTGGCTACGTTCGGCAGGTGCTCCACGACCCCTCCCGCTCCGCCCCGTCCGCGGACGCCGCGCCGTCGACGGTGGCGCCCGGCGCCGGCGACGCGTCGCAGCGGCTGCGCGTGCGCCAGGTGCTGCTCGAGGTGTGCGTGCTGGACGACGTCGACCTGGTGCCCGCGTCCGACGGACTGGTGGTGGCGGGCCCACGCGGCGCCCGCCACCTGCCGGCGGCAGCGGTCGAGGAGGTCCTCGGGGACCGGCCCGGCGACCACCCCGACACCCGGCCCCGCCTGCGCAGCTGGCTGCGGGCCCACGCCGCGGTCACCCACGAGGCGCTGCACGGCTGCCTGCGGCCCCTGGCGCTGCCGCGCGGTGGTGCCCTGCACCCCGGGCCCGCGTGGGTGCGCACGTCCGTCGGCGGAGGCGCGCTGGACGTGGGTCTCGGTCTGGTCGGCGCCGTCCCCGGCGAGGCCGACCCGGTGCCGCTGTGGCCGGACCTGCTGGCACGGCTCGACGCCGAGTCCGTGGCCGCCGGCCGGCAGCCCCTGGACGCCGACGCCGCCTGGTGCGCCGCGGCAGCCCACCTGGAGGGCGCGGGACGCGCCGCCGCCCAGCACGTGGAGCGGGAGCTGCGCGCGCGGGTGGTCGAGCACGAGACGCGCGAGCACCCGGACCGCGCCCCCGCCCAGGCCGTGACCGTGGTGGAGCCCACCGACGGCTGCGACGCCCTCACGCTGCTCGCGTCGGCGCCGCTGCGGCGGTGGCTGGCCGAGGCGGACGGCACGGGCCTGCGGGTGGTCGCGGTCCCCTCGAGGATGCGCGGCTGGACGGACCTGGCCCACGTCGACGCCGACTTCGTCACCGCCGCCTGGACCGCCACCGAGCCCGACCGCCGCGGGCTGTCCCGGCCGGCGCTGGTCACCCGGGACGAGGTGGCCCTGGCTCCTCGCTGGGTGCGCTGAGGGCCGCGGAGCCCCCACCGCGGCGTCGACGGGCCAGGAGCACCCCTCCGAGGAGCACCAGCAGGCCGATCACCGCGAGGGCGGGGGCGAACAGCACGGTGTCGCCGAAGACGTCGAACGCGAAGTACGACAGCGCCCCCACGAGGTAGAGCCCACCGAGCGCCAGGTGCACGCGGCGGTCCAGCGCCACACCTGCGGCGATGGACACCGCACCGAGCGCCAGGTAGGCGAGCGCGGTGGGCGTGCCACCACCCTCGAGCAGCAGCACCGCCAGGCCCGCGGACAGCAGCGCGCCGAGGTGGGGCCAGAAGGCCTCCCGGCGCAGCCCGCGCCGGTCCAGCGCCACCCCCGCCGCGGCCAGGCCCACCGCCAGCAGCCACGCCGCCACCTGTCGGCCCGCGTCACCGCCGGAGCTGCTGGAGACGGCGTCACCGAGGTCCAGCACGAGCGAGCCGAGCGCCGCCACCAGGGGCGCCAGCAGGAAGCTCGTGCGGTGGCGCCGCCACGCGGCCACCGCCGCCAGCACGGCGGAGACCTCCATGGCCATCCACGCCGAACCGCCCCAGTCGTCGAAGGCGTCGTAGTCGGCGTAGGGCGGCAGCCGCAGGGCACCCGTGGCGGCGTGGGCGGCGTAGACCACCAGCGGCACCGTGCACACGGCGACGGCGGCGACCACGCCAGCGGCTGCCGCGCCCCCGCCCGTGCGACGGGCGCGGCGGCGCAGCAGCTCCGCCACCACGACGAACACCAGGAGGTAGGAGCTGACGACCACCAGCCCGGTCCGCGGCCCGTACTGCGCCCACCCGGAGCCGGCGAACACCGACATGGCCAGCAGGGCGATGACGCCGCCGGTGTAGACCGCCACCTCGGCGCCCGTCGTGCGGCGCCCCGGTGCGGGTGCCGGCGGCGCTGCGACCAGGGCCTCCCACAGGGCGCCGGCCGCCTCGGGCACCCCGGCGCTCTCCGCCGCGCGCTGCACCTGCGCGCGCGTCACCAGCCGCGGCTCGACGTCGTCGTCCTGCTCCCCCACGGGAGCAGGGTGGCGCGGCTCAGCCCCGCTCGGCCACCGGCGCGCCGGGGCCGACAGCACCGGCTCCGGCTCCGGGGCCGTCGGACAGGCCGGCGATGCGCTCGGCGACGCCCCGCGCGATGTCCTGGGCGGTCAGCCCTGCGGCGGCGAGCACCTGGGCGCGGCTGCCGTGCTCCCAGAACCGCACGGGCACACCCACGGCACTGGTGGGGACGTCGAGGCCGGCGTCCGCGAGCGCCTGCGCGGTGGCCGAGCCCACACCCCCGGTCCGCACGCCGTCCTCGACGGTGAGCACGAGCCGGTGGTCCCGGGCGAGGTCGACGACGAGCGGCGACACCGGGAGCACCCAGCGGGGGTCGACGACGGTGGCGCTGATGCCGTGGGCGGCGAGCCTGTCGGCCACCTCGAGGGCCAGCGGCGCGAACGCGCCGACCGCCACCACGAGCACGTCGCGCTGGCCCTGCTCCGCCCGCTCACCGGGGGTTCCGGTGCGGGCGAGCACGTCGACGCCTCCGGCGCCGCCGAGGCGCTCCAGGGCCGGGACGGACTCGGGGGCGGCGCCCTTGGAGAAGCGCAGGACGGTGGGGGCGTCGTCGACGTCGAGGGCCTCGGCGAGCTCCTCGCGCAGCGTCGCCGCGTCGCGCGGAGCGGCCAGGCGCAGGCCGGGCACGGGGGCGAGCAGGCTCATGTCCCAGATGCCGTGGTGGCTGGGGCCGTCGTCGCCGGTGATGCCGGCCCTGTCGAGCACGAAGGTCACGCCCGCGCGGTGGAGGGCGACGTCGAGCAGCACCTGGTCGAAGGCGCGGTTGAGGAACGTCGAGTAGACGGCCACCACGGGGTGCAGGCCGGTGAACGCCAGGCCGGCGGCGGCCGTCGTGGCGTGCTGCTCGGCGATCCCCACGTCGATGACGCGGTCGGGGTGCTCGGCGGCGAAGCGGTGCAGGCCCACCGGGATGAGCATCGCGGCGGTGATGCCGACGACGTCGGGACGGCGGCGGCCGACCTCGACCATCTCCTCGGCGAAGACCTTGGTCCACGTCGGCGCGCCGCCGGAGGGGGCCAGGGACTGGCCGGTGTCGGGGTCGATGACGCCGACGGCGTGGAACCTGTCGGCCTCGTCGGTCTCGGCGGCGGAGAAGCCGTTGCCCTTGCGGGTCATCGCGTGGACGATCACCGGCCCGCTGAACGCCTTCGCCCGGCCGAGCGCGTGCTCGAGCGCCTCGACGTCGTGCCCGTCCACCGGGCCGATGTACTTCATGCCGAGGTCCTCGAAGAGGCCCTGGGGGGCCACGAAGTCCTTGAGGCCCTTCTTCATCCCGTGGAGGGTGTCGTAGGCCATCCGGCCCGGCGCGCCGCCGCGGGCGAGGGTGGCCTTGCCCCACTCGAGGAAGCGCTCGTAGCCGCGCGTGGTGCGCAGCGTGGCGAGGTGGTGGGCCATGCCGCCGATGGTCGGCGCGTAGGAGCGGCCGTTGTCGTTGACGACGACGACGAGGCGCCGGTCGACGTCGGCGGCGATGTTGTTCAGCGCCTCCCAGGCCATGCCGCCGGTGAGCGCGCCGTCTCCGATGACGGCGACGACGTGCCGGTCGGCCTGCCCCTGCAGCGCGAAGCCCTGAGCGATGCCGTGCGCCCAGCTCAGCGAGGTGGAGGCGTGGGAGTTCTCCACGACGTCGTGCACGGACTCCTCGCGGCTGGGGTAGCCCGCCAGGCCGCCGCGCTTGCGCAGGCCGGAGAAGTCCTGCCGGCCGGTCAGGAGCTTGTGCACGTAGGCCTGGTGGCCGGTGTCGAAGACGACGGTGTCGCGCGGGGAGTCGAACGTGCGGTGGATGGCGAGGGTCAGCTCCACCACCCCGAGGTTGGGCCCCAGGTGCCCGCCGGTGCGGCTGACCTCGCGCACGAGGAAGGTGCGCAGCTCCTCGGCCAGCTCGCGCACCTCGGCGACGCTGAGGCGGCGAAGGTCGCGCGGACTCGTGATCTGCGGCAGCAGGCCCACCGGCTGCCCTCCCCTCGTGGTGCGCCGCCTCGCGGGGTGCGGGGCGGTGCGAGAGCCGAGTCTAGGCAGCGGGGCTGATCGCACCCGTCGGGCGAGCCGGCACCTGCACACCACCTGCACACCTTCAGCGCTGGTGTGCCCGACGTCACGCGCCCGTCACAGCCGGGGTGGCCGCCTCACGCCGCGCAGGGCCTCGGCCACCAGCGCCACGCCCCGCGAGGCCGCCGCCAGGCGCGCCTGCTCGGAGTCGAGCGCGTCCAGGGCGCGCTCCACCACGTCCACGCCCACGGCGCCGGCGAGGTCCGTGCGCAGCGTGGCCACGGCCCGCCGCTGGCCCTGCGCCTGGGCGGCGACGTGGTGGCCGGCGAGCACGGCGAGCACCAGCGGGTGGCGCACCAGCACGTCGTGCCCGCGGTAGTCGGGCGGGCACAGGTCCAGCAGCCAGGCGCTGGCGGTGCGGGTGAAGCCGTCGGTGTCGGGCGGGTGGACCTCTCGGGGCCAGCCGGGGGGCACGTGCGCGCTCACGGGTGCATCACGCGGCGCAGTCCAGCACCCGCCGCCGACACCCCGCCCCTCCCCGCCCCTCCCCGCCGTGGTCACGCGGGAGGCGCGGGTCAGGCCGTGACGGTCAGGCCCTCGGCCCCCTCGCCCGAGACGCTCACCGACCCGTCCTCCACGGCCACGCGCAGCGGTGAGCCGGCCACCTGCAGGCCGCACGCCCGCAGCGCCCCGAACGGCGCCCCGGGCACCGGCGCCACGGACAGCCGCCCGCCGGGCACGTCGGGGCGGACGCCCAGCAGCGCGGTGAGCACCGCCACCGCTGAGGCCGCCGACCAGGCCTGCGGGCGGCACGACGCCGGGTAGGGCACCGGTGCCGGCACACCGCCGGGCCCAGAGCGGGCCTCCCCGCCGTGCAGCTCGGGCACCCGGTAGCCGAACGCCTCCGCGGCGTCGAGCAGCCCGGCGGACAGCACCGCCACGGCCTCGGCGTGCCCGTCGCGGGCGGCGCCGGTGATGGCGATGGCGGTGTCGTGGGTCCACACCGACCCGCCGTGGTAGCTCAGCGGGGAGTACCCGGCCATGAGCGAGCTCATCGTGCGCAGCCCCCGGCCCTCGGCCAGGTCGGGCTGCACGAGGCGGCGCGCCACCAGCGCGGACTCCGCCGGCGTGAGCAGACCGGTCCCCAGGAGGTGGCCCGGGTTGGAGGTGACCGAGTCCACCGGCGCCCCGGAGGCGTCGAGCGCGATCGCCACGTGGCGCCCCAGCTCGCCCTCCACCCAGAACCGCTCGCGGAAGCGCACCGCGAGCTCGGCGGCCCACGCCCGCCACCGCTGTCCGCCGGCGCGCCCGAACGCGTCGAGGAGGGCCGCGGCGCCGACCGCCGCCTCGTGGGCGTAGCCCTGCACCTCGCACAGCGCGATCGGTCCGGCGGCCAGGCGCCCGTCGGACCACTGGACGGCGTCGCCGGAGTCCTTCCAGCCCTGGTTGGCCAGCCCCGTGCCCGACCCCGCTCCGGCGTAGCGCAGGAAGCCGCCGCCGCGCTCGGCCGCGGTGGCCATCCACTCCAGCGCCGCCTCCAGGTGCGGCAGCAGCGGCTCGACGTCAGCGGCGGGCAGGCCCCAGCGCCACGCGTCGTGCAGCAGGCACACCCACAGCGACGTCGCGTCGACGGTGCCGTAGTAGACCGGCGGCAGGAAGGCGGTGCCGCCGGCCTGCTCGGCCTCGCTGGCGGCGCGGCGCAACTCGTGGAGGACCTTGCCCGGCTCCTCGCCGGTGGCCGGGTCGTCCTCCGTCCCCTGGCGCGCGGCGAGCACGCGCAGCGTGGACGCGGCCAGGTCGGTGCCCAGCGGCAGCAGCATCCGCGCCGACCACAGCGAGTCGCGCCCGAAGAGCGTGAAGTACCAGGGCGCGCCGGCGGCCATGAAGACGTCGTCACCCATCGGCCCCGCGTCGCCACCCGTGGTGCGCATCCGCAGCGCCTCGAGGTCCTCCAGCGACCGCGCGACCCACCGCGCCAGGCGCTGGTCGCCGCTGGCGACGCCCAGCTGGTCGGCCCAGCCGGCGCGGGGGGCCCCGGCCACGACGGCCCCCGCGTCGCGTGCGTCGAGCCGCCAGGAGGCGCTCCACCGCTGGCCCGGCGCCAGGTCCACGCGCCAGGTGAGCTCGGCGACCGCTCCGCGGACGACGACGGCGGCGCCGGGGGCCACCACCTGCGCGCTCACGCCGTCGCGCTGCCAGCCGACCCCGCCGTCGTCGTCCTGCCGGGGTGCCACGGCGGGCGCGCTGCGTCCGCCCTTGACCACGTCCATGGCCACGAGGTCGGCGGCCAGGTGCACGGTCACCTCGGTGCTCACGGGCGTGCGCGCGGAGCTGACGAGCACCAGGTCCTCCACGAGCCCGTCGGGGCTGACGCGGCGGTGCTGCTCCAGGCGCACGGTGGGGTCCGGGGCGTCGTCGCCGAGACCGCGGGCCACGGACACCACGAGCTGGCCGTCTGCGCCGTCGGGCGCGGCGAGCACGGGGGTCGGAGCGGAGCCGCCGACCGTGGCCACCAGCGCGCAGAGCACCCGCACGTCACCGCACCACAGGCCCTGCGCCCCCTGCGCGGAGGCCGACGGGACCGGTACCGCGGAGGTCAGGGAGCCCACGGGACCGCCCGGTCCGCACCACAGCTGCACGGGCGGCGCCAGGGCGGCGACGAGGTCGTGCAGCCAGGGCTGGAGCATCCGCCCACCCGGTGCGGAGGGGGCCGGCGCGGGCTGCGCCTCGAGCAGGTGGGAGTGGCCGGAGCTCACCGTCGGACTCCTTCGCGTCGGCGGGAGGGGGATCGTGGAGTTGACATCCCCGGAGGTCGACACGACAGTACTCACGACCGGTTTGAACGATCAAACGGAACGGCGACGGAGCCCGGCGACCCGCAGCGGGCGGCGCTCCGCAGCCGCTGACGGCGAGAGGAGGTGGCCTGTGGCCAGCACGGACGACCGCGCCACCCTGGTCAGCGTCGCCCGCGCCGCGGGCGTCTCCCGGCAGACGGTGAGCAACGCCCTCCACGCGCCCGACAAGGTGGCTCCCGAGACCCTCGAGCGCGTCCTGGCAGCGGTGACCGAGCTCGGCTACCGGCCGTCGCTGGCGGCGCGGCAGCTGCGGACCAACCGCGCCCGCACGCTCGGGCTGCGCCTCATGCACTGGGACGGCGGCATCAGCGGCTCGGTGCTCGACAGGTTCCTGCACTCCCTCGTCGACGAGGCGCAGGGCCGCGGGTACCGGGTGGTGCTGTTCACCGCGGACGACGACGCCGGCGAGGTCTCCCGATACGACGAGCTGCTCTCCACGGGCCAGATCGACGGGTTCGTGCTCACCAGCACCCACCACGGCGACGCCCGCACCGCCTGGCTGCTGGAGCGCGGCGTCCCGTTCGCCACCTTCGGCCGCCCCTGGCCCACGCCCGGCTCGGGCGAGCCGGTGCGCACCGACCACTGCTGGGTGGACGTCGACGGCGCCGCCGGCACCCGGGCCGCCACCGAGCACCTCCTCGCCACCGGGCACGCCGCGCCCGCCTACCTCGGGTGGCCGGACGGCTCGGGCACCGGCGAGGACCGCCGGCGCGGCTGGGCGCGGGCGCTGGCCGACGCGGGGGTCTCCCCCGCCGCGACCGTGGAGCTGCAGGTGCCCGACTCCACCGGTGCCGCCTTCGAGGCCGTCAGCGCCGTCCTCACCGGCGCCGGCACGGGCCCCAGCGCCGTGGTGTGCGCGAGCGACACCCTCGCCCTGGGCGCCCGCGGCGCGGCGTCACGGCTGGGCCGGCCGCTGGAGGTGGTCGGCTTCGACGACACCCCGGTCGCTGCCGCGATCGGCGTCTCCAGCGTGGCGCAGCCGGTCGGTGAGGCCGCGACCCTCGCCGTCGACCTGCTCCTCGCCCAGGTGGAGGCGGGGCCGGACGGTCCCCCTCCCCCGCAGCAGCACCTGCTGGCACCCCGGCTGGTGGTCCGGCACGGCCCCTGACCGGCACCTGCGACCCGCACCGCCCCCTGACACGCCGAAGACGACGACGAAGGAGACCCCCATGTCCGAGAGCACCTCCACCCGCCGCCCGCGCTCCGGGCGCCGCGCCCGCCGGTCCCTCGCGACCTGCGCGGTCCTGGCCGCCGGCGTCCTGGTGCTGTCCGCCTGCGGCGGCAGCGGCTTCAGCGACACCGGCTCGCAGGGCTCCTCCGACGGCGCGAGCGGTGGCGGCCAGCTGCAGGTGCTCATCGGCTCCTCCGGCCAGGCCGAGACCACCGCCGTCACCGACGCCGTGGCCGCCTGGAGCAAGGAGTCGGGCACGCCGGCCCGCGTCAGCGCCGCCTCCGACCTCGCGCAGGAGCTCAGCCAGGGATTCGCCGCGAAGACCCCGCCGGACGTCTTCTACGTCTCCTCCGACCTGTTCAACTCCTACGCCGCCAGCGGCGCGCTGGAGGCGTACGGGGACCAGCTGAGCAACGCCGACGACTTCTACCCGGTGCTCAAGCAGGCCTTCACCCGCGACGGGAAGCTGTACTGCGCCCCGAAGGACTTCTCCACCCTCGCGCTGGTCATCAACACCGACCTGTGGACGAAGGCCGGCCTGACCGACGCCGACATCCCCACCACGTGGGACCAGCTGAAGACCGTCGCGCAGAAGCTCACCGGGAACGGCGTCGTCGGGCTGTCGACCTCGGCGGAGTACTCCCGCCTCGGCGCCTTCATGGCCGAGGCCGGTGGCGGCCTGGTGGAGGACGGCAAGGCCACCGCCGACAGCGCCCAGAACGTCGAGGCGCTGAAGTACGTCCAGTCGCTCATGGCGGACGGGTCGTACAAGTTCGCCGCGGACCTCGGCGCGGGCTGGGGCGGGGAGGCGTTCGGCACCGGCAAGGCCGCCATGACCATCGAGGGCAACTGGCTGGTCGGGTCGATGGCCAGCGACTACCCGGACGTGGAGTACGAGGTGGTCGAGCTGCCCGCCGGCCCGGCCGGCAAGGGCACGCTGACGTTCACCAACTGCTGGGGCGTCGCCGCGGACAGCAAGAACAAGGAGGCCGCGGTCAAGCTCGTCGAGGACCTGACCTCCTCCGACCAGCAGCTCTCCTTCGCCAAGGCGTTCGGCGTCATGCCGTCGCTGCAGAGCGCGGCGCAGCCGTTCCAGCAGGAGTTCCCCGCGCAGGCGGCCTTCCTCGCCGGAGCGTCCTACGCCACCGCGGTGCCCAACCAGGAGGGCGTCTCCGACGTCATCACCGACCTGAACTCCCAGCTCGAGGGCCTCGCGAACGGTGACCCGCAGGCGATCCTGCAGCGCACCCAGACCAACCTCGAGACCGCCCTGAAGAGCTCGGGGAGCTGACCCGTGGCCGCTCTCACCACCCCGAGCGCGGCCACCACACCCGTGACCCCGCGGCGGCGCTCCCACCAGGCGCGCCGCCGCGAGGCCGGGGCGGGCTGGCTGTTCACGGCCCCCGCGCTGGCGCTCGTGCTCCTGTTCATCGCCCTGCCCGTGCTCATGGCGCTGTGGGTGTCCATCACCGACTGGCGCGGGCGCGGCAGCCCGTTCGCGGCCGGCGTCCCCGTCGTCGGCCTGCAGAACTACACCGACCTGCTCGCCGGTGGCGGTCTGCCCACGCAGGACCTCGGCACGGCCCTGCGGAACAACCTCTGGTACGTGCTGCTCGTCGTCCCGACGCAGACCGTCGTGGCGCTGCTGCTGGCGACGGCCGTCAACAACCGGCTGCTGCGCGGCCGCGGGTTCTTCCGCACCGCGTTCTACTTCCCGTCGGTGACCAGCTCGGTGGCCATCACCGTGGTCTTCCTCTTCCTCTTCGGGGCCTCCGGCGCGGTCAACCAGGTGCTCGCGTGGCTCGGGATCAACGGCCCGAACTGGTTCGCCGACCCCGACGGCGTGCTGCACCTGCTGTTCGGCGCGGTCGGGATCGACTCCGCGCCGGCGGTCCTGGCCGACCACGGCCTGCTCGGCGTCTCCTGGTGGGACTGGCTCGCCGGGCCCAGCGTGGCGATGACGGCGCTGATCATCCTGGCGATCTTCACGACGTCGGGGACGTTCATGCTGCTGTTCCTCGCCGCGCTGCAGAACATCGCCGGCGAGGTGTCCGAGGCGGCGACCATGGACGGCGCCAACGCCTGGCAGCGGTTCGTCCACGTGACGGTGCCGATGCTGCGTCCCACGCTCTTCACGGTCCTCACGCTGGGCCTGGTCGGCACGTGGCAGGTCTTCGACCAGATCTACACCGGCACGCAGGGCGGCCCGGCCAAGACGACCATCACGCCGGCCTACCTGAGCTACACGTCGTCCTTCGTGAACCAGCAGTGGGGGCAGGGCGCGGCCATCGCGTTCATCCTCTTCGCGATCATCGTCGTGCTGTCGCTGGTGCAGCGCGCCGTGCTGAAGGAGCGGTGATGGGGACGACGACGGCCGAGCGCTCGGCGGCACCCGCACCCGCTGCGCAGCCGGCGCCCCGTTCGGGCAAGCGGTTCCGGTGGACGACGGCGACGTCGTACACCGTGCTCGCGGTGCTCGCGCTGGTCTACGTGCTGCCGTTCTTCGTGCAGCTGGCCAACAGCCTCAAGACCGACGCCGAGGCCACGGCCTCCCCCCTCGACCTCGTGCCCGTGCCGCCGACGTTCAGCGCCTACGAGCAGCTCTTCTCCGGCCTGCCGTTCGGGCTGGCCGCCACGAACAGCGTGGTGGTGGCGCTGTCGGTCACCGCGGGACGCGTCTTCTTCAGCTGCCTGGCGGGCTACGCGCTGGCACGCCTGCAGTTCCGCGGGTCGTCGCTGGTGATGGCGCTGTTCATCGCCGTCATGGCGGTGCCCGGCGTGGTGCTGCTCATCCCCAAGTTCCTCGTGCTGAACCAGCTGGGGATCTACAACTCCTACGCAGGTCTGATCATCCCGCTCATGGCCGACGCCGCCGGGGTGTTCATCATGCGGAACTTCTTCACCGCGATCCCCCGCAGCGTGGAGGAGGCCGCCAAGCTCGACGGCGCCGGCGCGTTCCGCACCTTCTGGTCGGTGGTCCTGCCGATGGCGCGCCCGGCGGTCATCACCATCACGATCCTCAGCTTCCAGGCGTCGTGGAACGAGCTGAGCCACTTCATCGTGGCGACCAACTCCCCCGACCTCATCACCCTCACCAAGCTGGTCGCGCAGCTCGCCTCGGGCGGCCAGGGGCAGTCGAACCAGTACCCGCTGAAGCTGGCGGCGGCGCTGCTCATGACCATCCCCGTGGCCGTGCTGTTCTTCGTCTTCCAGAAGCGCATCATGGCGAGCGCCGAGGGCGCAGTGAAGGAGTAGCCCCCAGCCTCACCGGGTGCGCGACGACGACAGACGGAGAGAGGCCGGCCCGAGCGCCCCCTCGCGGGGACGCCGGACCGGCCTCTGCGTCAGACCGGAAGCGCTGGTCAGGCGCTCAGGAGGCTCCGCAGCACGTACTGCAGGATGCCGCCGTTGCGGTAGTAGTCAGCCTCACCGGGGGTGTCGATGCGCAGGCGCGCGTCGAACTCGGTGACCGTGCCGTCCTCCTTGGTGGCCGTCACCTTCAGGGTGCGCGGCGTCGTCCCGGAGTTCAGCTCGGTGACCCCGGTGATGTCGAAGGTCTCCGTGCCGTCCAGGCCCAGGGAGTCGGCCGACTCGCCCTCGGGGAACTGCAGCGGCAGCACGCCCATCCCGATGAGGTTCGAGCGGTGGATGCGCTCGAAGCTCTCGGTGATGACAGCCTTGACGCCGAGCAGCGTCGTGCCCTTGGCGGCCCAGTCGCGCGAGGAGCCCGAGCCGTACTCCTTGCCACCGAGCACCACCAGCGGGGTGCCCTGCGCGGCGTAGTGCTGCGCGGCGTCGTAGATGGTCTCCTGCGGGCCGCCCTCGACGGTGAAGTCGCGGGTGAAGCCACCGGCGACGTCGTCGAGGAGCTGGTTGCGCAGGCGGATGTTCGCGAACGTGCCGCGGATCATCACCTCGTGGTTGCCGCGGCGGGAGCCGTAGGAGTTGAAGTCCTTGCGGTCCACGCCGTGCTCGGCGAGGTAGCGGCCAGCGGGGCTGTCGGCCTTGATGGACCCGGCCGGGCTGATGTGGTCGGTGGTGACCGAGTCGCCCAGCTTGGCCAGCACGCGGGCGCCGGTGATGTCGGAGACCGGCGACGGCTCGGTCTGCATGCCCTCGAAGTACGGGGGCTTGCGGACGTAGGTCGACTCGCCGTCCCAGCTGAAGACGTCGCCGTCGGGCGTGGGCAGCGACTGCCAGCGCTCGTCACCGGCGAAGACGTCGGCGTAGTCCTTGGCGAACATCTCCTGGGTGATGGAGGTGCCCACCACCTCGGCCACCTCGGCCGCGGACGGCCAGATGTCCTCGAGGAAGACCTGCTGGCCGTCGGAGCCGGTGCCGATCGGGTCGGTCTCCGGGTCCCAGTCCATCGTGCCGGCCAGCGCGTAGGCGATGACCAGCGGCGGGGACGCCAGGTAGTTGAGCTGGACGTCGGGGTTGATGCGCCCCTCGAAGTTGCGGTTGCCCGAGAGCACCGCGGCGACGGCGAGGCCGCCCTCCTGCACGCCGGCGGAGATCTCCTCCGGCAGCGGACCGGAGTTGCCGATGCAGGTGGTGCAGCCGTAGCCCACCAGGTGGTAGCCGAGCTTCTCGAGGTAGGGCACCAGGCCCGCGCGCTCGTAGTAGTCGGTGACGACCTTGGAGCCGGGCGCCATGGAGGTCTTCACCCAGGGGCGGACCGACAGGCCCTTCTCGACGGCGTTGCGGGCCAGCAGGCCGGCGCCGACCATGACGAAGGGGTTGGACGTGTTGGTGCACGAGGTGATCGCGGCGATCACCACGTGGCCGTGGTCGAGGTCGAAGGTCGACCCGCCGCCCACGCTGACGGGCACCTTCTTGGAGGGGCGGCCGTCCGGGGTGGGCAGGTCACCGCCGGAGTGCACCGGAGCGGCACCGTTCCCGCCCGAGCCCGAGGGGGCGTCGGAGGCCGGGAAGGTCTCCTCGAGCGCCTCGTCCTGCGAGGTCCCCGCGGTGGCGTCCACGGCGTCGCCCGCGGCTGCGTCGTCGTCGGCGCTGACGTAGTTCGGCAGCACCTTGCGGAACGCGGCCTTGGACGCGGACAGCTCGATGCGGTCCTGGGGGCGCTTCGGGCCGGCGATGGAGGGCACCACGGTGGACAGGTCCAGCTCGAGCTTCTCGGAGAAGCGCGGCTCGGCCTTCGGGTCGTGCCAGAGGCCCTGCTCCTTGGCGTACGCCTCCACCAGCGCGACCTGCTCGTCCGACCGGCCGGTGAGGCGCAGGTAGTCGAGCGTGATGTCGTCCACGGGGAAGATGGCGCAGGTGGAGCCGAACTCGGGGCTCATGTTGCCGATGGTGGCGCGGTTGGCCAGCGGCACGGCGGACACGCCCTCGCCGTAGAACTCCACGAACTTGCCGACCACGCCGTGCTTGCGCAGCTGCTCGGTGATGGTGAGGACGACGTCGGTGGCGGTGGCGCCGGCGGGGATCTCGCCGGTGAGCTTGAAGCCCACGACGCGCGGGATGAGCATGCTGACGGGCTGGCCGAGCATCGCGGCCTCGGCCTCGATGCCGCCGACGCCCCAACCGAGCACGCCCAGGCCGTTGACCATGGTCGTGTGGGAGTCCGTGCCGACGCAGGTGTCGGGGTACACCGTCTCAACACCGTCGCCGCTCTGGCGCGAGTACACCACGCGCGCCAGGTGCTCGATGTTGACCTGGTGGACGATGCCGGTGCCCGGGGGGACGACCTTGAAGTCGTCGAAGGCGCCCTGGCCCCAGCGCAGGAACTGGTAGCGCTCGCCGTTGCGCTCGTACTCGATCTCGACGTTGCGCTCGAACGCGTCCTGGCGGCCGAAGACGTCGACGATGACGGAGTGGTCGATGACCAGCTCGGCCGGCGCCAGCGGGTTGACCTTGGACGGGTCTCCGCCGAGCTCGGCGACGGCCTCGCGCATGGTGGCGAGGTCGACGATGCAGGGCACGCCGGTGAAGTCCTGCATCACCACGCGCGCGGGGGTGAACTGGATCTCGGTGTCCGGCTCCGCCGAGGGGTCCCACCCGGCGAGCGCGCGCACGTGCTCGGCGGTGGTGTTGGCGCCGTCCTCGGTGCGCAGGAGGTTCTCCAGCAGCACCTTGAGGCTGAAGGGCAGGTCAGCGGCGCCCTCCACCGCGGAGAGGCGGTAGAGCTCGTAGCTCTTGGAGCCGACCTGCAGCTCGCCCCTCGCTCCGAAGCTGTCGACGCTGGTGCTCTTCGTGCTTCCCGAGCTCATGCCCGTCCTCCCGCTCGACCCGATCTCCGGTGACCGCAGACCATCCTCGCCCACGCCTGGTGATCACTCGTCATCGGGCATGGCTGGCTGAAGTACCTTGAGCTCAAGATACCTCGTCGGGTCAACGGCCCCCAGCGGCCGCAGCGGGCGTCAGCGGGAGCGGCGCTCCTCCCGGCCGCGCGGCACCACCAGCGGCGTCCCGGTCACGGGGTCGGGGACGACGACGCACGCGAGGCCGTACACGCGCTCGACCAGCTCCGCCGTGAGCACGTCCGCCGGCGGCCCGGCGGCCACCACGTCGCCGGCGTCCACCACCACGAGATGGGTGGCGTAGCGCGCGGCGTGGCCGAGGTCGTGCAGGACGGCCACCACCGTCGTCCCCGCCTCGTGCAGGTCGGCGAAGAGGTCGAGCAGCTCGACCTGGTGGGCGATGTCGAGGAAGGTGGTCGGCTCGTCGAGGAGCAGCAGCGGGGTCTGCTGCGCCAGGGCCACCGCCACCCACACCCGCTGGCGCTGGCCGCCGGAGAGCTCCTCCACCAGCCGGTCGCGCAGCTCGTCGACGCCGGTGGCGACCATCGCGTCGGCCACGGCCACCTCGTCGGCCGCCGACCACTGCCGCACCAGCCCCTGGTGGGGGTAGCGGCCGCGGGCCACGAGGTCGCCCACGGTGATGCCCTCGGGCGCGCTCGCCGACTGGGGCAGCAGCCCGATGCGCCGAGCCGCCTCCTTGGGCCTGTAGCCGGCCAGCACCCGGCCGTCGAGCAGCACCGACCCGCCCTGCGGGCGCAGCAGCCGCGAGAAGGCGCGCAGCAGCGTCGACTTGCCGCAGGCGTTGGGGCCGACCACCGCGGTGAAGGACCCGTCGGGCACCACGAGGGAGAGGTCCTCGGCCACGACCCGGCCCTCGTACCCCAGGCGCAGGTGCTCGGCCCTGAGCCTCGCCTCCCCACGACCGGCCTGGCCTCCCCGGCCCGCCTGCTCGCTCACACCGCTCCCCTCCCCCTCGGCCGGCCGCGGACCAGCAGCAGCACCAGCAGGTACACCCCACCGCCCACCACCGTCACCACGCCCACGGGCACCCCGGAGGCGAACCGCTGGGCCACCTGGTCCGCCGAGAGCAGCAGCAGCGACCCCACCAGCGCCGACCCCGTCAGCGGCAGACCCGCCCCGCGCATCGCCAGCCGCGCGACCTGCGGCGCGGCGAGCGCCACGAAGGCGATCGGCCCGGTGCTCGCGGTCACCACCGACACCAGGGCGACGCCGACGACGACGAGCGCCAGCCTCGCCCGCTCCACGGGGACGCCGTGGGCGCCGGCGGCGTCGTCGCCGAGCTCCAGCTGTCGCAGCGCCGTCGAGAGCAGGGCCAGCAGCGGCAGCAGGACGACCAGCACCGCGAGCGCCCACCGCAGGTCGTCCCAGCCCACCAGCGACAGGGAGCCGGCGCCCCAGACCGCGCCGGCCATGGCCACCTCGGTCTGGGCGCGCAGCAGCAGGTAGGTGTTCGCGGCGTGGAGCACCGCCGTGGCGGCGATGCCGACGACGACGAGGCGGTACCCCTGCACCGAGCCGTGCACGCGGGCGAGGGCGTAGACGGCGGCGGCGGTGAGCATGCCGCCCGCCAGCGCACCGACGGTCGTGGAGACCCCGCCACCGGTGGAGCCGGTGGCCGAGCCGGTGGTGGCGGAGAAGGAGGCGCTGGCGCCGGTCAGCACGGTGAGCGAGAGCAGCGCCCCGGTGTACGCGCCGGTGGAGAAGCCGATGACGTCGGGCGAGCCCAGCGGGTTGCGCGTGAGCGACTGGAACACCGCCCCGGAGGCGCCCAGCGCGGCGCCGAACGCGAGGGCCGCCAGCACGCGCGGGAGCCGCCACTCGAGCACGATCGTGCGCTCGAACCCGGCGCCGGGGTCCAGGGCGGCGGTGAGCACCTGCGCAGGGGTGAGCGGGTAGTCACCGGTGCCGAGGGCGATGACGGCGAGCGCGGCGCACGCGGCGGCCACCAGGAGGCCGACGACCAGCGGCCTGCGGTGCACCCGCAGGCCGACCAGCGGCAGGCGGCCACCCTTGAGAGCGGTCGGCGCGCTCACGGGGCGGGCACCCGCTGGCGGCGGACCAGCGCGACGAGCACGGGGGCGCCGAGGGCGGCGGTGACCACGCCGGCGGGCAGCTCCCCCGGGCGCAGCACCACGCGGCCGACGACGTCGGCCAGGAGCAGCAGCACCGGCGCCGCGAAGGCGCAGCAGGCCACCAGCCAGCGCTGGTCGGGTCCGACCGCCCAGCGGACGACGTGCGGCACCACGAGCCCGACGAAGGCGATCGGCCCGGCCGCCGCGGTCGCGCCGCCCGCCAGCAGCGCCACCGCTCCCACGGCTGCGACGCGCACCAGCCAGACCCGCGCGCCGAGGGCCTGGGCGAGGTCGTCCCCGAGGGCCACGGCGTTGAGCGCCGGGGCCAGCGCCAGCGCCACCACCAGCCCGGCGGCCAGCAGCGGCCAGACCGCTTCGAGCCCGGCCCAGCCGCGGTCGGCGAGGTTCCCGCTCTCCCACACCACCAGCGCCGAGAAGGCCCGCGGGTCGGACAGGCGCAGCGCCGACGTCAGGCCCGCGAGCACCGCTCCGAGCGCCAGTCCGGCCAGCAGCAGCTGCACCGGTGAGCCGCGCCCGCCGCTGCCCGGCGCCGAGGCGCCGACCAGCTGCACGAGGACGGTGGCGAGCAGGGCGCCCAGCAGCGCCGCCCACACGCCGCCGCCCGTGGCCGAGGCCCCCAGCACGCCCACCGCGACCGCGGCGGCGAACGACGCCCCGGCGGTGACGCCGAGGATGCCCGGGTCGGCCAGGGGGTTGCGCGTCACGGCCTGCACCAGGGCGCCCGAGACCCCCAGGGCGGCCCCGGCCGCCAGGCCGAGCACCGTCCGGGGCAGCCGCTGGTCGACGACGACGGAGGCGTCCGTGCCCACCGGCGCGCTGCCACCGCGCAGCGCCGAGGCCAGTGCGTCGACGACAGCACCGACGGGCACCTGGCGCGAGCCGACGGCCAGGCTCAGCCAGACCGCAACGACGAGTCCGGCGGCCAGCACGAGCAGCGCCGCGCGGCGCCGTCGTGCCCTGGTCATGCCGTCCTCACAGGCGTGAGGTTAGCCTGACCTCACAGGGGAGATCTCGGCGGCGCTCGTCGTCGTCCCCAGCCCGTCCGACACCTGGAGACCCTCGTGCGCCGCCGCGACCTGCTCGCCCTCGTCCCCGCCTCCGCGATCGCCGCGGCGCTCGCCGCGTGCTCCTCCGGGAGCACCGCCTCCGAGGGCGCCTCCAGCGCGGTCCCCTCCGGCGCGGCGGGCTCTGCTGGCGGGGCGTTCCCCGCCACCGTGCAGACGAAGTTCGGCGACGTGACCATCACCGCCGCTCCGCAGCGCGTCGTCGCCCTGGGCTGGGGGGACGCCGAGACGGCGCTCGCCCTGGGCGTGCAGCCCGTCGGCGCCTCCGACTGGCTGGGCTTCGGCGGCGAGGGCGTCGGCCCGTGGGCGAAGGGGCTCTACACGACGGCGCCGGTGATCATCGAGACGCTGGAGCCGTCCTACGAGGCGATCGCCGCGCTCAAGCCCGACCTCATCCTCGACACCAAGAGCTCCGGCGACCAGGCCCGCTACGAGCGGCTCTCGCAGATCGCGAAGACCGTCGGCGTGCCCACCGGCGGCGACAGCTACCTCACCACCACGGGCCAGCAGGTGGAGCTGGTCTCCACCGCCCTGGGCAAGCAGGCCGAGGGCCAGCAGCTGCTCGAGGAGCTGCGCGCCGCCTTCGAGCAGGCCGCCGCCGACCACCCGCAGTGGAAGGGCCGCACCGCCACCGTGGCCACGAAGACCTCCAACGGGTGGGGCGCCTACGTCGCAGCGCCGGGCGGGGAGGGCACGGACCCGCTGGGCGGGCGCGTGGAGTTCATGGAGGCCCTCGGCTTCCAGCAGAACCCGAAGATCGCGGCGCTGCCCGCCAACAGCGGCGGGTTCAGCGTCGACGTCTCCACCGAGCAGCTGGACCTGCTCGACGCCGACGTCGTCGTCGCCTTCCCGATCTTCATCCCCACCACCGACATCACCGGCGACGCCGCCTGGAACGCGCTGCCCGCCGTGACCGCGGAGCACGCGCTCGTCATCGACGGGGACACGAGCTCGGCGTTCTCCCTCGGCACCACGCTGGCCACCCAGTACGCGCTGGAGCAGCTGGTGCCGCAGCTGGAGACCGTCTCCCCCTGACGGCCCCCGCGGGGGCCGTCAGGGGCGCACGGAGCGCGAACCCCTCAGGCGCGCGCGAAGCGCGCGACGGCCTCCACGTGGTGGGTCTGCGGGAACAGGTCGAACGCGCGCAGCGCGTCGAGGCGGTAGCCCAGCTCGGCGAGGACGGCGACGTCGCGGGCCAGCGCCGCCGGGTCGCAGGCGACGTGGACCACGGTGCGGGGCGCCAGTGCGGCCACCCGCTCCAGCACGCCGCGGCGGGCGCCGACGCGGGGCGGGTCGAGCACCACGACGTCGACGGACTCGCCGTCCGCAGCCAGCGCGGACAGCGCCCGGTCCACGCGTCCGGGGAGCACGCGCACCTGCGGGAGGTCGCGCAGGTTGCGGCGGGCGTCGGCCACGGCGCGGGCGTCACCCTCGACGCTGACGACGCGCCCCTGCTCGCCGACCTCCTCGGCGAGGGCCGCGGTGAGCAGCCCCGCACCGGCGTACAGGTCCGCCACGGCGTCGCCCGGGGCGAGCCCGGCGAAGGCGACCACAGCACCCGCGAGCGCCTCCGCGGCGCCCGGGTGCACCTGCCAGAAGCCGGAGCCCGTCACCCGGAACGTGCGCGGCCCGCGGGGCAGCGCCACCTCCTGGGCCACCCAGGTGCGGCCGCGCACGCGCGCCAGGCCCTCGTCGCCCACCACCGCCAGGGACGACGGCACGGGCGGCGTCGGCAGCCGCAGCCGGCGGCCCTGCCCGTCGCCGGTGCGGCGGGGGGTGACCACGAGCAGGCGGTCCTCGCCGGCCTGGGGGGCCACCACCTCCACGGCCTCGGCGCCGGGCCAGGTCACGGCGCGGGGGTCCACCTCCGCGGCGCGCGGGGCGGCGATGCGGCAGTCGTCCACCTCCACCACGCGGTGGGAGCGGTGCTCGCGCAGCCCGAGGCGGCCGCCCGGGCCGACGGCGTACTGCACGCGCGTGCGCCAGCGCAGCCCCTCCTCGACGTCCACGCCGTCGCCGTCCACGGCCTCCACCACGAGCCCGCCCTCACCGACGACGCCCGCCAGAGCGGCGGCGTCCAGCCCCGCGAGGCGCTCCAGCTGCTCGGTGAGCACGGCGGCCTTGAGCGCCCGCTGGGCGGGGACGGCCGCGTGCTGCCAGTCGCAGCCCCCGCACCGGCCCGGACCGGACCACGGGCACGGCGGCGTCACGCGGTCGGGCGAGGGGCGCAGCACGGCCACGGCGTCGGCGCGCCAGAAGCTGTCCCGGGGGGCGCCCTCGGTGACGCGCGCCACCACCCGCTCACCGGGCAGCGCGTGGCGCACGAAGAGCACGCGGCCCTCGTGGCGGGCCACGCAGTGGCCGCCGTGGGCGACCGCGCCCACCTCGACCTCCACCTCCAGGCCCACCGGAGACCCGGAGTCGTCCTGGTCGTCCTGGTCGTCCTGGTCGGTCTGGTCGGGCGTGTGCTGGGTGCTCACCGGGTCTCCCCCTCGTGGTCTGACGTCGTCTGGGCCGTCACGGCGCCCTGGCGCACCGACCCGGCCGCTGGTCCGCGCCAGCGGTCCTCGGCGCCCGCCGAGGAGCTCAGCTGGAACGGCACGCTGGCCACCACCACGCCGGGGGTGAACAGCAGGCGCCCCTTGAGGCGCAGCGCCGTCTGGTTGTGGAGCACCTGCTCCCACCAGTGCCCCACGACGTACTCGGGGATGTAGACCACCACGAGGTCGCGGGGTGACTCCCGGCGCAGGTCGCGCACGTACTGGACGATCGGCCGGGTGATCTCGCGGTAGGGCGACTCCAGCGCCTTGAGCGGCACCGGCAGGTCCAGCGCGTCCCACTGGCGCTGCAGCGCCGCCGTCGCCTCCGGCTCCACGTCCACCGTGAGCGCCTCCAGCACCGAGGGCCGCGAGACCCGGGCGTACGCCAGCGCGCGCAGCGTGGGGCGGTGCACCTTGGACACCAGGACGATGGCGTGCACCTTCGACGGCAGCAGCTTCACCGCCGGCGTCGCCTCCACCGCCAGCTCCTGCGCGACCCGGTCGTAGTGCTTGCGGATGGCGCGCATGATCACGAAGAGCACCGCCATCCCCAGCAGCGTGATCCAGGCACCGCGGGTGAACTTGGTGATGAGCACGATGACGAGCACCGAGCCGGTCATCGCCACACCGACGGTGTTGATGATGCGCGAGCGCACCATGCGGGCCCGCTCGCGCGGGTCGCTCTCGGTGGCGAGCAGCCGGGTCCAGTGCTTGACCATGCCGGTCTGGCTCATGGTGAAGGAGATGAACACGCCCACCACGTAGAGCTGGATGAGCTTGGTGACCTGAGCGTCGAAGGCCACGATGAGCACGATCGCGACGCCGGCGAGGGCGATGATCCCGTTGCTGAACGCGAGGCGGTCGCCGCGGGTGTTCATCTGCCGCGGCAGGAAGCCGTCGCGCGCCAGGATCGAGGCGAGCACCGGGAAGCCGTTGAAGGCGGTGTTGGCGGCCAGCACCAGGATCACGCCGGTGGCGATGGTCACGAGGTAGAACGCCGGCGCGAAGCCGGAGAACACCGACTGGGCGATCTGGCCGATCACCGGGTCCTGCACGTAGCTGTCGCCCACGGGCGCGCCGTTCCGGATCAGCTGGATGGCGGGGTCCTCGGCGAACTGCACGCCGGTGGCCCGGGCCAGCAGGATGATGCTGAAGAGCATGACGATGCTGATGCCGCCCAGCAGGGCCAGCGTCGTCGCCGCGTTCCTGCTCTTGGGCTTGCGGAAGGCCGGCACGCCGTTGCTGATGGCCTCCACGCCGGTGAGCGCCGCGCAGCCGGAGGAGAACGCCCGGGCCAGCAGCAGCGCCCCGCCCAGGCCGGTCAGGCCCGCCTCGTAGCCGGGCTCGGCGATGAGGCTCAGGCCGGCGCTCTCGGCGGGCGGCAGGTCGCCGAGGACGTAGCGGGTCCCGCCCACCAGCGCCATGACCCCGATGGCGCCCATGAACACGTAGGTGGGGATGGCGAAGGCGGTGCCCGACTCCCGGACGCCGCGCAGGTTCAGGGTGGTGAGGACGACGACGACGGCGACCGCCAGGAGCACCTCGTGGCCGTTGAGGAACGGCAGGGCGGCGGTGGCGTACTGGGCGCCGGAGGACACCGACACGGCCACCGTCAGCGTGTAGTCGCACAGCAGCGCGGCGCCCACCGTGACGCCGCCGGTGCGGCCGAGGTTGGTGGTCACCACCTCGTAGTCGCCGCCGCCGGAGGGGTAGGCGTGCACGTTCTGCCGGTAGGACGAGACCACGACCACCAGCACCAGGACGACGACGAGCGCGATCCAGGGTGAGAGCAGGTAGGCACCCGCACCGGCGATGGCGAGGGTGAGCAGGATCTCGTCGGGGGCGTAGGCGACCGAGCTCAGGGCGTCGGAGGCGAACACCGGCAGCGCGATGCGCTTGGGCAGCAGCGTCTCGTTGAGCTTGTCGCTGCGCACCGGGCGACCGACGAGCAGCCGCTTCACCGCGTCCGTGATGGGCACGAGCGTCGATGGTAGGCCGGGCGGGGGCCTGCGGGGTGCGTCCGGCCCCGGGAGGCGCACCCGGACCCGGGAGGCGGGGGGCTCGGCGGCGGGTGGTGCCGGTGGTGCGGCCCGTCGGTCGCACCACCGCCGCGCGCTGTAGGTTCGCCGGTGTGCGCGTGGTCATCATGGGGTGCGGCCGGGTCGGCTCGGCCCTGGCCCTGAGGCTCGACGCCCTGGGGCACCTGGTCACGGTGGTCGACCAGAACCCGGACGCCTTCCGGCGCCTCGGCGCGTTCGACGGCGAGCGCGTGACCGGCATCGGCTTCGACCGGGACACCCTCGTCGAGGCCGGGATCGAGTCCGCCGACGCCTTCGCCGCCGTCAGCAGCGGCGACAACTCCAACATCCTCGCCGCGCGCGTCGCCCGCGAGACGTTCGGCGTCACCAACGTCGTGGCCCGCATCTACGACCCGGGCCGCGCCGAGGTCTACGAGCGCCTCGGCATCCCCACCGTCGCCACCGTGCCGTGGGCCGCCGACCAGGTGCTCCGCCGGATCCTCCCGCAGGGCGCCACGAGCGAGTTCACGGACACCACCGGCACGCTGTCCCTGGCCCAGGTGCAGGTGCACCCGGGGTGGGTGGGCACCCGGCTGACGGCGCTGGAGGCCCGCGTGGGCGCTCGGGTGGCCTACGTGGTGAGGCTGGGGCGGGCGCTGCTGCCCGGGCCCGACACCGTCCACCAGGACGGCGACCAGGTGCACCTGCTCGCCCGCGCGGCCGACCTCGCCGACGTGGAGCGGTCGCTGGTCCAGCCGCCCGCGGCCGAGGAGTGAGGTCCATGAGCGGTCGGGGAGCCCGGAGGGCGCGGGTCGGGTCGGAGCGGGTGTCGAGGGTCTGGGGGGCGTCGTGCGGGTCGTGATCGCCGGAGCGGGCAACGTGGGGCGCTCCATCGCCCGCGAGCTGCTCGGCAACGGGCACCAGGTGCTCCTCATCGACAGGGACCCGCGGGCGATGAAGATGCAGTCGGTGCCCGAGGCCGACTGGCTCCTGGCCGACTCCTGCGAGACGTCCAGCCTGTCCGAGGCCGCCCTCGACACCGCCGACGTCGTGGTGGCCGCGACCGCGGACGACAAGGCCAACCTCGTCACCAGCCTGCTGGCCAAGACCGAGTACGGCGTTCCGCGCACCGTGGCGCGGGTGAACAACCCCAAGAACGAGTGGATGTTCGACGAGGCCTGGGGCGTCGACGTGGCGGTGTCGACGCCGCGCCTCATGACGGCGCTGGTCGAGGAGGCCGTCTCCATCGGTGACCTCGTGAGGATGTTCACCTTCCAGCAGGGCGGCGCGGCCATGGTCGAGCTCACGCTGCCCGCGGCCTCGCCGCTGTCGGGCACCCGCGTGGGCGACGTCGAGTGGCCGCCGGACACCGTCCTCGTGGGCATCATCCGGGCCGGGCGCCCGATCGCGCCGTCGGCCGACGACGCCCTCGAGGGGCGCGACCAGCTGCTCCTGCTCACCGTGCAGGACAGCGAGGAGGCCCTCAAGGAGCTGCTGGCGCCGCCGGCGACGGAGCAGCAGGCCTCCCAGGGCGGTCTGCTCGACTACTGAGGTCCGGCTCCACGGGAGCTGTCAGCGTCGCCGACCGGACCCGTCGGTCCCGTCGGTCCCGTCGACCCGGTCTCGGCAGCGCTCCCGGCCCGTCGCAGCGCGAGCCAGGTGACCCAGGCGGCGGCCGCGAACAGCGGCAGTCCCATCGCCAGGCGGGCCACGCCCAGGGCGGTCACGGCACCGGCGAGGTACAGAGGCGTCTGCACGGCCAGGCGCACCGCGAAGAGCCCCACCCACATCCACGTGAGCCGTCGGTGCAGGCGCAGCTGGGCGGGGTCTCGGCGCCACTCGCCGCTGCCCGCTCCGCCACCGCGCGCCGCGGCGACGAGCAGCCCCGTCACGGGCAGCGGCCCCCCGGGCAGGGGCCCGACCTTCGGCAGCGGCAGCGTGGAGGTCGCCAGCACCACCGCGTAGACGGCGTTGAGGAGCAGCCCCCACCAGTAGAAGTCGACGGCGTCGCCCGTGCGCCAGGCGGTGAGGGCGCAGATGCCCACCCCCACGGCCCCGGCGAGGGCCTGCTGCAGGGGCTGCCGGGCCAGGAGCCGTGCGACCGCTGCCACCGCCGCGACGCCCAGCGCGAGGCCCCCGGCCCACACGAGCGAGCGGGTGGCTGTGATGACGATCACGAAGACCAGGCCCGGGAGCACGGCCTCGGCCGCTCCGCGGGGGCCGCCGACGGTCTCCGCGAGGGAGAAGCCCTCGCCGGAGGCGGCCCGGCCGACCCCGGACTGCAGGCTCACCGCTGTCCTCGCCGCGTCAGGAGGCGGCGGCAGCGGGGACGAGCTCGTAGCGGGGGTTGTAGAGGGTCTTGCGGCCGTCGTCGCACCCGACGAAGCCCTCCACGCGCACCGCGGCGCCGGGGACGATGCCCGGGATCTCGCGGCGGCCCAGCCAGATCAGCGTGAGCGTGCCGGTGCCGTCGAACAGCTCCGCCACCAGCGCGGGGACCCCCGCTCGGGGCCGCAGCGTGACGGTGCGCAGGGTGCCTGAGACGCTGGCCCTCCGTCGGCCCGACAGGGAGGCGCAGGGGGTGCCGCCCATGGCGGCGGAGGCCTTCTGCGCGTCCTCGGCGATCAGCTGCTCGTTGCCCGCCGTCAGCCGCGACAGCGCGCGCAGGAGCGGGTGGCGAGCGGACTTAACGGTGCCCATGGCGACGAGGGTAGGCGCTCCGAGCGAGTGCTGTGAGCAGGTCCGAGGACCGCTGGGCCGGACGGGCGCGCCGCCCTGGACGGCGTCGCCCGGCCAGCCGCGCAGACCTCCGGCACCCGCGCTCGAGCCCTCCTAGACCTCCTGCTGGCCCTGCTGCGCAGCGGGCTGCTCCCCGGTGGGCTGCTCCCCTGCCGGCACGGCCCCCGCGGGCGCCTGCGGCAGCTTCAGCGGCAGCAGGTCGCGCGGGGCCATCGCCTCGCTGCCGCGCACCACGACCGCCCCCCGCAGGAGCGCCTCGAGGGGCGCGGCCGCCTCGGCGTCCACGGCCGCGGGACCTGAGAGCACGGCCCTCAGGAACCAGCGGGGGCCGTCGACGCCCACGAAGCGCGCCGGGGAGGCCATGACGCGGCCGTCGGGCAGACGGGTCGGCACCTGCGCCACCAGCTCGGTGCCGTAGGGGCCGGGGACCTCCTGCGAGACGCCGCCGGAGCTCGCCAGCGACGCGGCGATCTCGCTGCGCACCTCGCCCCAGATGCCCTGCGTGCGGGGCGCGGCGAAGGCCTGCAGCTGTGCGGTCGACCCTGACAGCGCCACCGTGGCGGCGACCACGCGGCGGGTGCCGTCCTCCACCTCCAGGCGCAGCTCCATCCCGGGCACCCCGGGCAGCCGGAGCGCCCCGAGGTCCACGCGCGGCAGCTCGTCGTCCACCTCGGTGACGTCGAAGGGCCCCTGCGGGCGCGGCGAGAGGCCCGCGGGGGCGGCGGGGGCCGTGCTGGCGCCCTCTCCTCCCCCGGCCCCGCCGTCGGCCCCCGGGACCCCCGCGGCCCCGGAGCTCTCGTCGGTCTCGGTGGTGGTGGCCTCCGCGGCCTCGTCGTCGCGCGCGGAGCGGCGCCGGAAGATGCTCACAGCACGTCACCCGTCGTCGTGGTGGTGGAGGTGGTGGACGCGGCGGCGGGAGCGCTGCCCCAGCCGCCGGTGGACCCGTGCCCGCCGGCGCCCCGCTCGCTGGGCTCGAGGGACTCCACGGGCACGAAGCGGGCCCGCGCGACGCGCTGGAGGACCAGCTGCGCGATCCGGTCGCCGCGACGCACGTGGAAGGGCTGGTCGGCGTCGGTGTTGACCAGCGTCACGCGCACCTCCCCGCGGTAGCCGGCGTCCACGGTGCCGGGGCCGTTGAGCGTGGTGACGCCGTGGCGGGCCGCCAGGCCCGAGCGCGGGTGGACGAAGGCGGCCCAGCCGTCCGGCACCGCCACGGCCACGCCCGTGGGCAGCGTGGCGCGCCCGCCCGGGGCGATGACCGCGTCGACGGCGGAGAGCAGGTCGGCGCCGGCGTCCCCGGGGTGGGCGTACGCCGGGTCCGGCAGGTCGGCGGTGAGGCGCTGCAGCGGCACCTCGAGCTCCTCGACCGGATCCGCCGCCGGGACGCCGGCGGGGTCGCCCTCGAGCCCCGCCCCTGCTTCGAGCACGCCTGTCACGGGCCGAGCGTAGGCGGCTGCGGGACGTGCGAGGCTGGCGGGGTGGGCGACCCGCACGAGCCGCAGGACCAGCCGCAGGACGCGGCGCAGCAGCCTCAGCAGACGGCGCAGGCGCGCGGCGCCGCCGGCCGACCGGGGCCGGCGCAGACCGGTCCCGCCTTCTCCGAGCGCCTGTGGCCCGCGCCGGCCACGTGGCTGCTCGTGCCGCTGGGCGCGGCCTTCGGCGCCGCCACGGGCTTCATCGGCGGGCCGCTGTGGGTCGTGGTCGGGGGCGCCGTCCTGGCGCTCGTGGTGGTCGCGTGGCTGGTCACCGCCAGCTCGGTGGTCTCCCTCGGCGACGACGGCGTGCTGCGCGTGGGCGAGGCCCGCATCGAGGTGCGCCACCTCACCGGCGCCGTGAGCGCCCGCGGCGAGCGCGCCAGGGCCCTGCGCGGGCCCCTGCTCGACGCGCGCACCCACCTGCACCTGCGCGGCTGGGTGGACCCGGTGGTGCTCGTGGCCCTGGGAGATCCCGAGGACCCCACGCCGGCGTGGCTGTTCTCGTGCCGCCACCCCGAGGACCTCGTGGAGGCCCTGGCTCGCCACGGCGTGGCCGGCCCGGTGCCCGTGCACGTGCCGCTGAGCGGCGGCCTGCCGCTGTGGGGGCCGGGCAGCCGCGAGGCCCTGGACGCAGCGGCGCCCCGGCCGGAGCTGGGCTCGGACCGGGGCGCTCAGGGGCGTCCGGCGGACTAGCCGCCGGACGCGGACGGCTGCGTCAGGCGGCGCACTCGGTGCAGACGAGCTGCCCGCCGGCGTCGCTGGCGAGCTGGCTGCGGTGGTGCACGAGGAAGCACTGCGAGCACATGAACTCGTCGGCCTGGCGCGGGAGGACGCGCACCGAGAGCTCCTCGCCGGACAGGTCGGCGCCGGGGAGCTCGAAGCCCTCCGCGGCCTCGGTCTCGTCCTCGTCGACGGAGGCGGCGCCGGGCTCGTTGCGGCGGGCCTTCAGCTCCTCGATCGAGTCCTCGGAGAGCTCGTCGTCGGTCTTGCGCGGTGCGTCGTAGTCGGTCGCCATGGTGGCTGCTCCGGATCTGGCTGGTGGTGGGGCTGGTCGGGGTCCGGCCAGGGCGCGGTGGGGACCGGCTGGCCGTGGGCCGTGCCCCCCGGGACCGAGGCGGACCGCCAGGTGTACTGGCTGCCGCTCCGGATCCGGCTGTGACACGGCCGGGAAATCGCTGTGGATCGTCTGGTGGTCGTCGCCGCCCGTGGTGGACGGACCCCCTGCAACACCGGGAACGCCGTTGGCATGCCCGGTAGCGCCGGGATCATGCCCTACCCGCTCGCGCGCCGCGCACCGGGTCCCCCCCGAGGCGGTCACCGGCCTCCCGCGAGGGACCTCCGCGGACCCTCCGGACGGGCACGCCGGCCGCTCGCCGGTGGGCCCTCGGCCCGGGGCTGCTCATGCGGGAGGGAGCGCCCCCGCACGGGACAGCTCGGCGGCGAGCTCGGCCGCCAGCGGCGCAGCCGCGGCGACGAGCATCTCCTGGCTGGCACCGGCGCCGTCGAGGCCCACGAGGGAGATGCCGGCCTCCGCCGCGACCAGCCAGCCGGCCGCGGCGTCCCACGGGTTGAGGCCGCGCTCGTAGAACGCGTCCAGGCGCCCGCTGGCCAGGTAGCACAGGTCCAGGGCCGCGGAGCCGGTGCGGCGCAGGTCGCGCACCCGCGGGAGGACGTGGGCGACCACGCGCGCCTGCTCCTCGCGGCGCTGCGCGGTGTACCCGAACCCGGTGCCGACGAGCGCCTCCGCCAGCGGTGGCGCTGGTGCCGCCACGACGGGCTCGCCGTCCAGGCGCGCTCCGCCGCCGGCCGCCGCCGTCCAGGTCTCACCGGTCTCGGGGTTGTGGACGCACCCGGCGACCGGTCGCCAGCGCGGCGGGGCGGGCTCGCCGGCCACCACGGCGACGCTCACCGCGTACGCCGGGATGCCGTAGACGTAGTTGACGGTGCCGTCGATGGGGTCGAGCACCCACGTGAGCCCGCTGGTGCCACCGGTCGAGCCGCCCTCCTCGCCCAGCACCGCGTCCTGGGGGCGCTCGGCCCGCAGCACCTCGCGGATGAGCTGCTCGGCCGCCGTGTCCATCGCGGTGACCACGTCCGTGCGGCTCGACTTGGTGGCCGTGACCGCGCTGTGCTCGGCGCGCCCGGCGCGCACCAGCTCCCCCGCAGCGCGGGCGGCGCGCTCGGCGAGGTCCGCGAGCGCGGCCACCTCCTCGGCGGACGGGTCGCTCATGCGCCGCCCCCGGGGGCGGTGACGGCCGGGTCCGTCCAGTCCGCGCCGCACGCGGCCGGCTTGTCGGGCGTGCGCAGGTTGCGGCAGCAGCCGACCGGGCACACGTCGTGGCTCGGGCCGAGCGGCCCCACGGCGACGCGCTGGGGAGCCTCTCCGTGCTCGGCGGCGGCCCGCTCCACCACGAGGTCGACCAGGGACCGCACGAAGGCGGCGTGCACCCCGGCGGTCGCCGCGCGCGCCACCGGGAGCCCCAGCCCCTCGGCGGTCTCGGCGGCCTCGGTGTCGAGGTCGTACTTGACCTCCATGTGGTCGCTGATGAACCCGATCGGCGCGACCACGGCGGACGGTGCGCCCTCGGCGCTGACGGCCTCGAGGTGGTCGTTGACGTCGGGCTCCAGCCACGGCTGGCTGGGCGGGCCCGAGCGGGAGCAGTACACGAGGGCGCTGGGGTGCTCCACGCCGGTGCGCTCGGCCACCCGGCGCACCACCTCGGCGCGCACGGCCTCGTGCTGCGCCACGTAGGCGCCGCCGCCGGGGCCGGCGGCCTCGGCCATGCCGGTGGGGATGGAGTGCGTGGTGAAGACCAGGTGGGCGCCGGCGCGCACGTCGTCGTCGAGCTCGTCCAGGGCCGCCAGCACCGCGTCGGTGTTCGCGTCGAGGAACCCGGGGGCGTTGAAGTAGTGGCGGACCTTGTCGGCGCGCAGGGCACGGCCCTCGCCGGCCAGGGCGATGAGGGAGGCGGCCACGTCCTCCCGGTACTGCCGGCAGCCGGAGTAGGAGGCGTAGGCGCTCGTGGTGAGCACCAGCACGCGGCGCGCGCCGGCCTCGTGGGCCTCGCGCAGGGTGTCGGTCAGGTACGGGTCCCAGTTGCGGTTGCCCCACACCAGCGGCAGACCGTCGAGCCCGCGCGCGTCCAGCTCGGCGCGCAGGGCCGCCAGCAGCTCCTTGTTCTGGTCGTTGATGGGGCTGCGCCCGCCGAAGGCGAAGTAGTGCTCCCCCACCTCCACCAGGCGCTCGCGCGGGATGCCGCGGCCCCGGGTGACGTTCTCCAGGAACGGCACCACGTCGTCGGGGCCCTCGGGCCCCCCGAAGGACAGCAGCACGAGCGCGTCGTACGGGGCGCTCGGGGACGTCTCGGCACTCACCCGGACATCCTGCCCCGAGCCGCTCGGCACGGCGCACGGAGATCGCCCGCAGACCGCCCCGGGCGGGCGGAGCCGTCCGCGCCCTGGTCGGCGGGCCGGCGCCGGAGGGGATCAGCACGGCGCCGCGCGCGGCCGACGCGGCGCCTCGACGCGGGGGAAGCGCGGGTGGCACCCTGGCTGCTCGGGGTCCGCGGCAGGTGCCGCGGCACCGCCGCGCCGAGGGCGCCGGCGGAGGAGACGGGGAGGCCGGGTGCGCGACGGGCTGGAGGAGGCGCTGGGGAGCGCTGACGCCGCAGCGGCTGGTGCTGGGGCGCCGGTCGAGCTGTCGGTGGTCGGCGCCGACCCGGCCGACCCCTCGGTGCTGCTGCTGGAGGCCCCCGACGGCCGCCGCTTCCGCCTGCCCGTGGGCTCGCGGCTCAAGGCCGCCGTGCGCAGCGCGGGGCCGGCGAGCAGCCCGGAACCGGCGGCGAGCGAGCCACTGCGCCCGCGCGACATCCAGGCCCGCATCCGCGCCGGGGAGACCGCCGCTGACGTCGCCGCCGACGCGGGCGTGCCCCTGGAGCAGGTGCAGCGCTACGAGGGCCCGGTGCTCGCCGAGCGCGCCCACATCGCCGACCTCGCCAAGCTCGCCGTGGTCCGCGGCGGCCCGGGCCGCCTGACGCTGGAGGACGCGGTCCGCACCCGGCTGCTGGCCCGCGGGGCCGACCCGGGCACGGTCGCCTGGGACGCGTGGCGCCGCGACGGCGGCTGGGCGGTCCAGGCGGCCTTCCGCGCCGCCGGCCGCGACAGGTCGGCGCAGTGGTCCTTCACGCCCTCGAACCGCGTCCTGGAGCCCCTCGACGACGAGGCCCGCTGGCTCACCGCCCCCTCGGACGACCCGACCGGCCGCCGCCTCGCCGCGGTGCGGGTCTACGACGTCGAGGCCGAGGACGCCCGCCTGGACGGCGGTCACGAGCACGGGTCGGGCAGCGCCCACCCCACCGGCCAGAGCGCCTCGCTCGCCGAGGGCTCCGTGGCGACGTCCGCACCGCCGGTCACCTTCGAGCCCTCGCCCGCACCGCGTCCCGGTCCGGTGGGGCCGGCCGACGACGAGGCCGGTGGGACCACCGGGGGCGCGGAGCCCACCGAGCCCACCGAGCCCCGCGGGACCGGCCGGGGCGCTGAGGACCGCCGGGGGGCCGAGACGGGCCCGAGCGTCGAGACCGCCGGGCCCGCGGCCCGGGCCGGTGACCTCCCAGCGCCCCCGTCCCTCGAGGACGACGACGCCGAGTCCGCGCAGCCCGAGGGCGCCGCGCCCTCCGACGACCTCGCCTCGCGGACCCTCGACCTGCTCGACGCGCTGCGCGACCGCCGCGGCCGGCGGGTCCCCCTGGACCTCGGCCCCGACGGCGAGCCGTGGGACGACGAGGAGGACGACGACCTCCTCAACGCCCTGCTGGACCTGCCCCCCGGTGCCGACCCCGATGCGCTGGAGCTGCAGGAGGAGGTCGACAGGGCGCGCGCGCGCCTGCGGATGGTCACGCCTCCGCGCGGCCTCCAGCTGCCGCGGCCGGGAGAGGACTCCTCCACCGAGGACTCCGACGACGAGGCGCCGGCCCCCGGCGCGCCGCGGGCCTCGCTCGGCCTCGTGCCCGCTCCCCCGCCCACCGAGCCGGTGCGGGTCACGCCCGCACCTGCGGCACCCGCCGCGCAGGAGGGCCCTCGGGAGACCCCCGGGGGCGCCGACCTCGACGGTGAGCTGCTCCGCCGTGAACCGGTGACCCGCCGGGAGCGCTGGCGCGGCGCCGACACCCAGCCGACGCCGGTCCCCGCTCCCGCAGCGCCCCCGAAGGCCCCGGCACCGACCAGCACGCCGAAGGGGTCGCGCGACCACGAGGACGGCGAGGAGCGGCAGCCCCCGTCGCGCAGCGTCCCCGCGCCCTCAGGCGTCGAGGACCCCGAGCACGACGGCGACGACCCGGGCGAGCAGCCCGCGCGCCGGCGCCGCAGCGTCCCGAGCTGGGACGAGATCGTCTTCGGGGCTCCGCGCCGGGACTGAGCCCGTCCCGGCGGCCACGGAGCCTCAGTCGCTGCGGGCGGCGACCGCCGCGGTCTCGCGGCGCATGTGGTGGCGGCGGCACAGCACCTCGTAGCCGACGACGCCGGCGTCCGCCGAGACGTCGCCGACGACCACCTGCTCACCTTCCACCACCATCGTGCCGTCCACGGTGCGGGCGTTGTGGGTGGCACGGGCGCCGCACCAGCACAGCGCCTCGACCTGCAGCACCTGCACCCGGTCCGCCAGCTCCACCAGGCGGGCGCTGCCGGGGAAGAGCCGGGTGCGGAAGTCGCTGGTGATGCCGAAGGCGTACACGTCCACCCCGGCCTCGTCGACGACGCGGGCCAGCTGCTCCACCTGCTCGGGTCCGTAGAACTGCGCCTCGTCGCAGACGAGGTAGTCGATCGGTCCGGCGGCGGCGGCGCGCGCCACCTCCGCTTCGAAGTCGGTGCTGGACGTCACCTCGTGGGCCGGTCGGCGCAGACCCAGCCGGCTCGAGATGGTGTCGGCCCCGGCACGGTCGTCCCGGGTGAACAGCAGCCCCCGGCGACCGCGGGCGCGGTGGTTGTGGTCGACCTGGAGGGCGAGGGTCGACTTCCCGCTGTCCATGGTCCCGGAGAAGAAGACGAGCTCGGCCACGACCCCATCTTCCCGGGCGGTCCGTCGTCGCGGTCGGCGGGTTCAGCGGCGGCGGGGGCTCCCCGCCACCAGCAGCGGGACGAGGACCTCCTCGGGCGTGCGACCGCCGTGCATGCCCACCAGCCCTGCCAGCTCGGGCCTCTGGACCCGGCTGTCGTGCACGGACGCCGCCGCCGTCGCGGCGGCGACCACGTCGCCGGCGCGCTCGAGGACGGCCGCGTCCAGGCCGTGCGGACCGAACCAGCCGGCCTCGACGGCCTCCTCGCGGCTGGCCACCTCCAGCACGTGCCCGAGCCGCTCGCGCCAGGCGGCCAGCACGTCGGGGACGGCACCGGGGGTGCAGTGCAGCTGCGGGGCGCGCGGCTCACCGGCCACCACCTCCACCCCGGCCGCCAGCTCGGGGTCGGCGGCGACGTCCCAGCGCGCGTCGTCGGGGACGTCGACCATGCCGTGGTCGCCGGTGACCAGCAGCACCGCGCTCGGCGGCAGCCCGGCCACGAGGTCGGCGACGGCGGCGTCGACGCGCTCCAGCTCGTCGGACCACTGGGGCGACGACCAGCCGTGGGTGTGGCCGGCCTTGTCGAGGTCGCCCCAGTAGACGTGGACCAGCGCGCGGGTGCGGTCGCGGGCCGCGGACCTCAGGGCGCCCAGCCCCGCCTCCACGCGGGCCGGCAGGGCGCTGGCGGCGCGGAACCTCCCGCCGCGGGAGGTGGCCTCGGTGAGGCCGGAGCCGTCGAAGAAGCCGGGTCCCACCCGGGTCACCGCAGCGCCCGCGGCGGCGAGGTGCTCGAAGACGGTGGGGTGCGGCTGCCAGCGGCGGGGGTCGGGCGGAGGTGCGCCGGCCGCACCGGCTCCCCGGGCTCCGGCACCGGGAGCGGTCTCCCAGGAGAGCTCGTTGAACAGCACCCCGGTGGCGGGGTCGCGCACCTGGTAGCCGAGCACGCCGTGCTGGCCCGGGTGGAGGCCGGTGCCGATCGAGGCGGTGGAGGTGGCGGTGGTCGAGGGGTAGCCCGCGGCGACCACCGCGGCGCCGGGCGCGCCAGCGGCAGCCGTCATGGAGCGCATCCGGGGCGCGTGGCCGCCCCGGGAGGCCAGCAGCCGCGCGCCCAGGCCGTCGACGAGGAGCACGCAGACCTGCTGCACGCCGTCGTGGGCCTCGCGCAGCGCTGAGGCCAGCGGAGGCGGCTCCTCGCGCACCGGGGCCCCCAGGAGGTCCGCGACGGCGGGCAGGACGTCCGCCAGGGCGCCCTGCGCCTCCTGGTCCGGCAGTCCCCCGGCGCTCACTCCGGGACCGTCACGGGCGCGGGGCCCGCGTGGCGCGGGTGAGGCTGCGCGCGAAGCGCCGGGCGGCGAGCACGGCGGCCTCCCCCTCGGCGTCGGCGCTGATCCGCAGCGAGACGTCGTCGGCGGTCATCGTGCCGGTGTAGCCGTGGTCGGCCTCGCACTCGGGGTCACCGCAGGTGGCGGGCTCGACGTCGAGGCGGCTCAGCGTCCCCCAGGCCACCGTGAGGGTCAGCTCCTGCGGGGCGGCGCCCGGGCGGTGGCGCTCGGGCGCCGTGACGCGGTGGCCGACCACCACGGAGCGCACGTCGTGCAGGGGCACGGACTCCGAGGACGCCACGGCCACCGGGGCCCCGCCGGTCTCGGGCGGGTCGTGGTCGTCCACGTGGGCCGTGACCAGCCGGGTGGCGGTCAGGGCGAGCACCGTGACGTGGCGCCGCACCGCGTCGGCGTCGAACGTGGTCTCGAGGTGCACGAGGGCGTCCACGAGCGGCTCGCCCGCGAGCGACTGCAGCACCACGTCGGCGAGCAGCTGCGGGTAGTACCCGGTCTGCTCCAGCTCGACGACGAGCTCGTCCGGCAGGCGCTCGGGCTCGCGCGGCCCCTCGCTGCGCCAGGCGGGCGCCGCGGGCGCGCTGGGCTGCGCGCTCCCCAGGACGCCCTCGACCGCCTCTGATCGCCGTCTGCCGGCGCCGTCACCACCCCACACGCCGTCCATCCTCCCACCGGGGTCCGACGTCAGGCCGGCAGCACCCGCCGGCCGGCGTCGGACCGGCCGACCGGCACCGCCAGCTCGACCTGCGCCCCCAGCACGGCGAGGCCGCGCTCGGCCACCTGCACCGGGGAGAGCTCGCTGGAGAACACCTCGGGCAGGTCGTCCGCCATCACCGAGATCCGGGCCAGCAGGTCCTCCAGGGCCCCGACGTCCACGGCCGGGGTGCCCATGTAGCCGAACAGGCGCGGTGCCGCGCGCAGCGTGCGGACCAGGTCCACGACGTCGACGTCGGTCAGCGGTGGGATGCGGTGGGAGACGTCCCCGAGCAGCACCGTCGTGTCCCCGGCCAGGCCGAAGGAGACCAGCGGCCCGAACAGCGGGTCCTCCAGGGTCCGCACCAGCACGGAGATGCCGGAGGGGGCCATGGCCTGCACGAGCAGGGCGGGGGCCGGGCCACCGCCGCTGCCGGCGGGCCCGGCGAGCATCGCCTCGACGTGGGCGCGCAGCTCGCGGGCGTCGGTCACGTCCAGGCGCACGCCGCCCAGCCCGGGGTGGCGCAGGTGGCGCTCGGTGGCCTTGACCACCACGGGCCAGCCCACCCGGTCCGCAGCCCGCACGGCCTCGTCGGCCGAGCGGACCGTCACCACGGGCCACAGCTGCACGCCGTAGCAGGCCAGCAGGGCGCTGACCTCCTCCTGCTCCAGCCGCAGCGGCGGGTCGTCGGGGGTGCGACCCGCCAGCAGCGACTCCACCAGCGCCCGCGCGGCGCGCGCGTCGGTCCCGGCAGGGGCCACGCGAGCGCCCGGGTCGCGCCGGCGCCACGCGGCGTAGCGGACCACCGCGGCCAGGGAGCGGACCGCGTCCTCGGGGGTGGTGTAGACGGGCAGCGCCGCCGCCGGCGGCCGGGGGGCGCCGTCGTCGTCCTCGTGCCCGGCGGTGGGGTGCAGCGTGCGGGTCGGCTCCGCACCGCCTCCCACCAGGGCCACCAGGCACGCCGCGCACGGCTTGCCCGCGGCTGCGGCGACCTCCTGCAGGGCCGTGACCACCTCCTGGTCGACCTCGGCGACCGGGGGGATGAGGCAGGCGACCACCACGTCGACGTCGGGGTCGGTGAAGACGCGCTCCAGCGCGCCCCTCACCTCGGAGGCGTCGGCCTCGGGGGCGACGACCACCGGGTCCGCCACGTCCAGGCCCCAGGAGACGGCCGCCTCCGCCGCCAGCGCCGCGAGCGCGCCGGAGTTGGCCACCACGCCCACCCGCTCCCCCGCCGGGAGCGGCTGGGTCTGCAGCAGCTGCGCGACGTCGAAGAGCTGGTGGACGTTGTCCACGCGGATGACGCCGGCCTGGCGCAGCATGGCGTCCAGGGCCTCGCGGGGTGCGCGGGTCTCCCGCACGGCGTGCCCCGGCGGCACGGTGAAGGAGCTGACGCCGGACTTCACGACGACGACGGGCTTGCTGCGGGCCAGGCCCCGCGCGACGCGGGAGAACTTGCGGGGGTTGCCGACGCTCTCCAGGTACAGCCCGACCACCGTGGTGGCGGGGTCGTCCTGCCAGTACTGCATGCAGTCGTTGCCGGAGACGTCGGCGCGGTTGCCCGCCGAGACGAAGGTGGACACGCCCAGACCGCGGCGGTTCGCGGCGTCCAGGACGGCGACGCCCAGGGCGCCGGACTGGCTGAACAGCCCCAGGCCGCCCGGTGGCGGCACGACCGGGGCGAGGGAGGCGTTGAGGCGGACCTCGGGGTCGGTGTTGATGATCCCGAAGGACGTCGGACCCACCAGGCGCATCCCGTGCACGCGCGCCAGGCGCAGCAGCTCGCGCTGGCGGGCCAGCCCCGCCTCGTCGACCTCGGCGAAACCGCTGGAGACCACCACGAGACCGCGCACGTCCAGCTGCGCCAGCTCGGCGACCACCCCGTTGACGGACCCGGCGGGCACGGCGACCACGGCGAGGTCCACCGGCCCGGGGACGTCGGCGAGGGAGCGGACCGCCGGCACGCCGCGCACGACGTCGGCCTCGGGGTGCACCACGTGCACGGCCCCGGCGAAGTCGCCGCCGACGAGGTCGGCGAGCAGCCGGCCCCCCACCGAGCCCGGCCGGCGGCCGGCGCCCACCACGACCACCGAGCGGGGGTGCAGCAGCCGGCGCAGGCTCTCCGACTCGGCGCGGTGCTCCCGCGCCTCCATGACCTCGCGCGAGCGGTCGGTCGGGGTGATGTCCACGGTGAGCATCACGACGCCGTCCTCGACGGCGCGGGTGGTGGCGAAGCCGGCCTCGGCGAAGACGTCGAGCATCTTGCGGTTCTCGGGCAGCACCTCCGCCACGAACCGGGTGAGGCCCTGCTCGCGCGCGGCCACCACGAGGTGCTCCAGCAGCACCGAGCCGACGCCGCGGCCCTGGTGCGCGTCGGAGACGTTGAAGGCCACCTCGGCCACGCCGTCCGCGACCCGGTCGTACCTGCCGACGCCGATGATCGCCTCACCGACCAGCACGACCAGCGCCACCCGGTCGTGGTGGTCGACCGTGGTGAAGCGGGCCAGGTCACGGGGGGACAGCCGCGGCATGGGGGCGAAGAAGCGCAGGTACGTCGAGCGCGGCGACTGCGCCACGTGGAAGGCCTGCAGCGCGTCGGCGTCGGCGGGGAGGATCGGCCGGATGTGCGCCGCGCCGCCGTCCCTCAGGACGACGTCCGCCTCCCACGCGCGCGTCCACGCGGGGTGGGTGGGTGACACGGTGTGAAGGCTAGTCGCCGCGCGACGGTCGCGGAGGGCGACCGGTGCGAGCCCGCTGGACGCCCCGGCGGGTGGCAGGGTCGGGTGCGTGGAGCTGGACGAGGTGCTGCGGCGCCGCAGGGCCGTGCGCCGGTTCACCGACGAGCCGGTGGACCGCCGGGTGCTCGACGCGGTGGTGGCCGCCGGGGTGAGCGGCCCGACGGCCGGGGGCTCGCAGGGCAGGTCGCTGCTGGTGGTCACCACCAGCGGTGACCGGGACCGGTTCTGGCGGGCGACCAGCGACGACGTCGACGCCCCCGACGCCTGGCTGACCGGCGTGATGACCGCTCCGGCCGTGGTGGTGTGCCTGTCCGACCCGAGCGCCTACGTGGAGCGGTACGCCCGCCCGGACAAGCAGCGGGCCCGGCCCGACCTGGGCCCGGACCCCTCCGACGCCTCCGCGTGGCCCGTGCCGTGGTGGGACGTCGACGCCGGCGCCTCGGGGCTGCTCGTGCTGCTGGCCGCCGTCGACGCCGGTCTGGGCGGGTGCCTGGTGGGCGTACCGCCCCGCCGCTGGCCCCGGGTGCGCGAGGCCTTCGGCGTGCCCGACCCGCAGCGGCTGACGGCGGCCGTCGTCCTCGGCCACCCCGCACCGGACCCGCCGCGCTCGCGGCGCCGGCCGCCGGTGGGTGCGGTGGTCCACGACGGCGCCCACGGGCGCCCCTGGGTGCCGGGCGCCCCACAGGCCCCCGGGTCCCCGGGGTCCGGCCGGGCCTGACGCGAGCGGCGCCCGCCCGCAGCCACGCCGTCAGCGCAGGGCGCGCACCCAGCCGACGGCGCGGGCGGCGTCGCGGCGGGCCTGCTCGATGCGGACGGCGAGGACGAGCACCACCGCGCCGGCGACGAAGAGACCGACCCACACCGGGGCCTGCAGGGCGTACGGCCCGACCTGACCGACCGCCACGAGCAGCGCCGCCGCGGCGCCCACCGCCACGGGCGCCTGCAGAGACCAGCGCACGCCCGCGGCGCAGACCAGGGCCGCGACCACCGCCACGACCGCGGCGCGCCAGGGGTCCGGGCCCAGCAGGTCCGGTGAGCCCACCGAGGCCAGCAGCGCGGAGGGCAGCAGGCCGACGACGAGACCCGCGCCCAGCACCGGCCACGAGCCGAGGCCGGGGTGGCGCTGCCAGACGAGCACGCCCACCGCGAGGGCGAGGACGGCCGGCGGCAGCGACCACCACTCCACACCGGCGTCTTCGGGGGCGAGGTCACCCACCTCGCTCCACCAGGCCGCCGACAGCAGCACCACACCCGGGACGACCCACGCGGTGCGGCGCGGGTGGGCCGCCCGCAGCAGCGCCCCCAGGCCGGCGACGCCGAGCGGGACCGACGCGTGCACCGGACCGCCGTCGGAGATGAGCAGCGCCGTCACCGACAGCAGGCCCCACCCGCTGGCGAGCACGGCCTCCGGAGCGCCCCGCACCCCTGCGGACAGCGCCAGCAGGGCGACGGCGAGGACCAGGGCCAGGGCCACCGGCACGGGCCCGGACAGGGGGGACGGCGCCCCCAGGACACCGCCGAGGGCGGCCAGGCAGGCCGAGGCGGCCCACACCGCCCGCGGCACGGGCAGCGCGTCCCGGTCGCGCCAGACCTCGGCGGGCGCGGTGGCGGTCGGGCGGCGGGCCCCGGCGAGGAGCGCCGCGAGCGCCAGCGCGCCCCAGGCGGCCGGTCTCCACCAGGTGTCCTGGGCGCTGCCGACGACCGGTTCGCTGAGCAGCGAGCCACCGGCCAGCGCCAGCGCCGCCGCGACCACGGGCCACGGCAGCAGCTGGGGGCGCAGGGCCAGCAGGGCGGCCGCCACCGCGGAGGTGCCCAGGGCGAGCAGCAGGAGGGCGAACGCCCCACCCGCCGAGGCCAGGGACACCAGGGCGCCGATGACGCCGCCGTAGGCGACGACGACGGCGGTGCGCCGCAGCTGCGGCCGCCCCGCCAGCGCCGAGGGCCCCGTCGCTGGCGCGGGCTCCGCGCCCGGCACGGGACGCCCGGCGCGCGACGCGGTCCACGCGGCGGCGAGGGCGAGCAGCGCCAGCTCGAGGGCGGCGAGGTGGGGCTGCGAGGCGTCGGGCCCCCGGCCCTCGACGGCGTCGGCACCGACGTCCACCGCGAGCAGCACGAGCACCGCGGCCACCAGGTGCGCCCCTCCGACGGCCAGTCCCACCTCGCCCAGGCCGGGGGCGCGGGCCGACAGGAGGCGGGAGGCGGGCGCTGAGAGCACCGCGAGGGTGAGCGCCGCGGCGGCCCAGGTGAGGAGCTCGCCGTCCACGGCGAGGGTGAGGGCGGTGGGGACGCCGGCGGTGAGGACCACCGCCGCCCACGCCGGCGCGACGGGGCGTCGGGGCCGGCCCGCGGGGCGCAGCCAGTGCGCTCCCGCGGTGCACGCGCCGACGGCCGCGAGGAGGGCGCCGAGGCCGTAGGCGTCGGCGTCGGCGCCGCCGAGCCCGAGCACGTCCAGGCCGCGTGCGGCTCCGAGGAGGACGAGGAGCACCACCACGGACAGGACCGCGAGCGCCTCGGCGCTGGCTCCGAGGTCGCGTCGTGCCGTGGCGCGCGAGGCGGCGGCCGCGCCGGCGCAGACGGCCAGCAGCACGAGGGCCTGGCCGAGGGCGCCGATCGCGCCCCAGACGTAGGCGGTGAAGGCGATGGCGGCCACCGCGACGAGCGCGACGCCGGTGACGAGGAGGAGCTGCTGGGCCCCGAGGCGGCGCTGGCGGGGTGCCCTGGGCCCGAGGTCGGTCGGCGGCGCCGCAGCCGGGCGGCCGTAGGGGTCCGCCGGCCCCTCGCTGCCGGCGGCGCCGGGCGCCGCCCACACCGCCTCGGGGGCGGCAGGCGCGTCCGCATCCACCCGGACGGCGACCGGGGCCGACGGGACGGGAGGAGCGGTCGGGGCGGTGCCGGGCGTCCCGGCCAGGGAGGCCAGGAGGCCGGCGCGCCGCTCCTGCAGCACCGCGAGCTGCTGGTCGAGCTCCCACAGGTCGGCCGCGTCCTGGCCGACCAGGCGCAGGCCGCACGCGGTGCAGGCGGGACGCCCCGGGACCAGCGGCGCGGAGCACCGGGGACACCCGGGCACGGGCGGCGGGGAGTGCTGCACCTGGTCGCTCACAGGACCACTCTGGCAGCGCGGGCCCCCCGTCGTCGTCGTCCAGCAGGGGGTTGTGGACGACCCCCGAGGGGAGGGGCGGTGCAGGTCGGGCGCCTCGTTCCGCGGACCGCACCCGCGGGTGAGCACCCGGTTCGCCCACTCCCGCCCGGGTTGTCGGCACCTCGCGGGAGGATGGCCCCATGGCACGTCGCAGCACCCCGACCTCCTCCGACGGCACCCAGCCGCCCACGGGGAGGGTCGTCGACGTCGACGTCGACGAGGAGATGCGGACCTCGTTCCTGGAGTACGCCTACTCCGTCATCTACTCCCGCGCACTGCCTGACGCCCGCGACGGCCTCAAGCCGGTGCAGCGCCGCATCCTGTTCCAGATGGGTGAGATGGGCCTGCGGCCCGACCGCGCCCACGTGAAGAGCGCCCGCGTCGTCGGTGACGTCATGGGCCGGCTGCACCCCCACGGCGACACGGCGATCTACGACGCACTGGTCCGCATGGCGCAGGACTTCTCCCTGCGCCTGCCCCTCGTCGACGGCCACGGGAACTTCGGGTCGCTCGACGACGGTCCGGCGGCGAGCCGTTACACAGAGGCGCGGATGGCCGTGTCGGCGACGGCCATGGTGGACGGCCTCGACGAGGACGTCGTCGACTTCGTCCCCACGTACGACAACTCCTCCACGCAGCCGTCCGTGCTGCCGTCGGCCATCCCGAACCTGCTGGTCAACGGCGCCTCGGGCATCGCGGTGGGCATGGCGACCAACATGCCGCCGCACAACCTCGGCGAGGTCGTGGCGGCCGCGCGGCACCTCATCGCGCGCCCCGGCGCGACCCTGGAGGACCTCATGCGCTTCGTGCCCGGACCCGACCTGCCGTCCGGCGGGCGGATCGTGGGCCTGGAGGGCATCCGCGACGCGTACGCCACCGGCCGCGGCACGTTCCGCACCCGCGCGACGGCGCGCATCGAGGACATCACCGCCCGGCGCAAGGGCATCGTCTTCACGGAGCTGCCGTACGCCGTGGGTCCGGAGAAGGTCATCGAGAAGGTCAAGGACGCCGTCTCGGCCAAGAAGCTGCTCGGCGTCTCCGCCATCGACGACTTCACCGACCGCCAGCACGGCACGCGCCTCGTGGTGGAGGTCAAGACCGGGTTCCAGCCGGAGGCGGTGCTGGAGCAGCTGTACCGGCTGACGCCCCTGGAGGACTCCTTCGGCATCAACAACGTCTGCCTGGTCGAGGGGCAGCCGCGCACCCTCGGCCTGCGCGAGCTGCTGCAGGTCTTCATCGACCACCGCCTCGAGGTGGTCCGGCGCCGGAGCACCCACCGCCTCACCAAGCGCCGCGAGCGCCTGCACCTGGTGGAGGGCCTGCTCATCGCCGTCGTCGACATCGACGAGGTGATCCAGGTGATCAGGACCTCCGACGACGGCGCGGCGGCGCGCACCCGGCTGATGGAGGTCTTCGAGCTCTCCGAGCTGCAGGCCGAGCACATCCTGGAGCTGCGGCTGCGGCGCCTGACGCGGTTCTCGCGGATCGAGCTGGAGACCGAGCGCGAGGAGCTGCTGGCGGCGATCGCCGAGCTGGAGGCGCTGCTGGCCGACGAGCAGCTGCAGCGGGAGGCGGTCTCGGACGAGCTGGCGCAGGTGGCTCGCGACCACGGGACGCCGCGCCGCACGGTGCTCCTCGAGGCCGGTGCGGCCCCGGCGACGGCGGCGGTGCCGCTGCAGGTCGCCGACGACCCGTGCTGGGTGCTGCTGTCGGCCACGGGGCTGCTGGCGCGCACCGGTGGCGCGGAGCTGAGCGCGGGGGGCCCGCGCACCAACCACGACGTGCTGCGCAGCACGGTGAGGACGACGGCGCGCGGTGACGTGGGGGCGCTGACGTCGCGGGGCCGGGTGCTGCGGGTCGGCGTGGTGGACACCCCGGTGCTGCCGCCGACCGCCAGCGCGCCGAGCCTGTCCGGTGGGGCGCCGCTGCGGGAGTTCGTGTCGCTCGAGGCGGGTGAGGACGTCGTGGCGCTGGTGCCGCTGACGCCCCAGCCCGGCGACGAGGAGGGGGCGGGGCTGGCGCTGGCCACCGCCCAGGGCGTGGTCAAGCGGGTGGCCGCGGAACCGTGGGGCGCCCGCGACTCCTGGGAGGTCATCGGGCTGGACGGGAGCGACGCGGTGGTCGGCGCCGCCTGGCTGTCGACGGGGACCGAGGAGCTGGTGTTCGTCACCAGCGACGCCCAGCTGCTGCGCTTCAGCGCGTCCCTGGTGCGCCCGCAGGGCCGTCCGGCGCGCGGAATGGCCGGCGTGCGCGTGACCGCCGGCGAGCGCGTCGTCGCCTTCGCCGCGGTCTCGGCGGCTGAGGCCGCACGCACGGAGGTCGTCACCGTGGCCGCCGCCGAGGGCGCCCTGCCGGGCTCACCCGGGATCAGCGTCAAGGTCGCCCCGTTCGAGGAGTACCCGCCCAAGGGACGGGCCACGGGCGGCGTCCGCTGCCACCGGTTCCTGCGCGGGGAGGGCTCCCTGGCGCTGGCGTGGGTGGGCCCCGGCCCCGCGCGAGGCGCCTCGGCGACGGGGGCACCGGTGGAGCTGCCGGAGCCGACGGGCAGGCGAGACGGCTCGGGCGTACCGCTGGCCGGGGCGCTGACGGCGGTGGCGGGCAGCCCTGCTCCCGCAGACGGGGACGACGGGGCGTCGGTCCGGGGCTGACCGCGCCCACGGACCTTGGCGGACCGGCTGGCGGTCAGCGCTCGACGGCGGCGCCCCAGACCACCTCGACCTGGTGGGGGGCGTAGCCGAGCCGCTCGTAGATGCCGAGCGCTCCGCTGGGGTTCTCCCGGTCCACGTCGAGGCCGGCGGCGTCCATGCCGGCCTCGGTGAAGGCCCGCAGGCTGGCGGCGAGCAGCGCTGCGCCCACACCGCGCCTGCGGTGGGCGCGGCGGGTGCCGAGCAGGCCCGTCCAGCCCTCCTTGACGCCGTCCACCCAGTCCTGTGCGAAGGCGAAGGCGATGGTGTAGCCCGCCACCCGAGGCTCGCCGCCGTCGTCGGTGAGCACCACGAAGCTCCAGTCGGTGCGGGCGTCGCGGTGCCCGCTGACCCACCGCTGCCAGTCCTCGCGGGTGCGGGGCTCGCTGCCGCGGTGGTCGGCGAAGGCCTCGTTGTGGGCCAGGCGCACCTCGTCGTCCAGCTCCGGTGCCCACGGCACCAGCCGCAGCCCCTCCGGAAGGTCCACCTCGGGCAGCGGAGGCGCCCCCTCGCCGGTGAGCCGCCTCCTCATGACCAGGTGGTAGCGGCGCACCTCGAAGCCGGCGGCACGGGCGAGGGCCGTGCGGTCGGTGAGCTTCTCGTCGCTGTGCAGCACCAGCTCCCCCGGCGCGGAGCCGGGGGCTGCAGAGATGAGCTGGCGCCCCACGGCGCACTGCCAGGCGAGCAGCTGCCGTCCCAGCCCTCGGCCCCGGTGCTCGGGGTGGACCCCGCCCCACAGCGACGCGCGCACCGTGCTGACGTCACCGGGGCGGACGTCCACCAGGCCGAAGGCGACGAGGTTCCCCTCCTCGTCCTGCGCCGCCAGGGAGCGGTGCGCCGGGTCCTTCCACGAGCCGGCGAGCAGCTCGTCGTGCAGGTCGTCCTCGGTGTAGCGCTCCGCGGGACGGTCGGCGGCCTCGATCGCCTGGGTCAGGTGGTACCAGCGCGGGACGTCGACCTCGGTCAGCGGCCGCCAGGTCAGGCCCGGCGAGACCGGCTCGGGCAGGTCGGGAGTGCTCACGCGCTCCGACGCTAGCCAGCCCCGCCCCGCAGCGCACCCCCCTGCGCCGTCACCCCTCCAGGCGGGTGGGGTCCTCCACGCGCGTGGCCAGCCCCTGGCGGCGGCGGTGCAGCCACGTGAAGAACCACAGCACCAGGCCGAGGACGAGCAGCGCGGCAGCGATCTGGTACTGGGTGCCGTCGCGCGGCGTCAGCGGCGTGACGAGGTAGAGGCAGATCACGGCCCCGAGCCACGGGAGGAACGTCGGGGTCTTGAAGTGCTGGTGCTGGACCCGGTCCCGGCGCAGCACGATGACCGCCACGTGCACGACGGTGAAGACCGCGAGCAGGAGCAGTGACGTGGTGCCGCCGAGGTTCTTCACCACGGAGGAGTCGGGGTTGGAGGCCGCCAGCCACGACACCACGCTGATGAGGATCATCGACAGGGAGGTCGCGAAGAGCACCGCCGTCCACGGGGTGCGCCGCCCGCGCAGCACCCGTCCCAGGAAGCGCGGCAGCACGCCCTCGTGGGCCATCCCGTAGAGGAGCCGGGAGGCCATGAGCATGTTCAGCAGCGCCGTGTTGGCCACCGCGAACATCGTCACCAGGGCGAAGATCCCGATCGGGAAGCCCGGGGCACCGGCGGAGACCACCTGCAGCAGCGGCGTGTCGCCCTCGGACAGCTGGTCGAGCGGGACGACCGCGACGGAGATCACACCCACGAGCAGGTAGAGCACCATCGCGATGCCGAGCGCGGCGAACATCACCTTGGGGAAGGTGCGGGAAGGGTCGCGCGTCTCCTCAGCCATGTTCACCGAGTCCTCGAACCCGATGAGCGCGAAGAACGCCAGCGCCGTGGCTGCGGTGATGGCGGTGAAGGGCGCCTGGTCGTCGGAGAGCTGGAGCGAGGTCGCGCGGGACAGGTCGCCCTGGCCGCCGAGCAGCGCGTAGGCGCCCACCACGAGGACGATCAGCAGGCCGGTGAGCTCCACCAGCGTCAGGGCCACGTTGGTCTTGACGCTCTCCCCGACTCCGCGCAAGTTGATCGCGGCGACCAGCGCCATGAAGAGCAGCGCCACCACGGTGACGACCAGGGCCGACGGCGTCTCGACGCCGAAGAGCTTCATGGTGTTCGAGGAGAACGCCCTGGAAGCGGTCGACGCCGAGGTGATGCCCGAGCACATCACCGTGAAGGCGACCATGAAGGTCACCACGTGGATGCCGAACGCCTTGTGGGTGTACAGCGCGGCGCCCGCCGCCTGCGGGTACTTGGTGACGAGCTCGAGGTAGCTCGACGCGGTGATCATCGCCACGCCGAACGCCACGGCGAACGGGATCCACACGGCGCCGCCCACCTCAGCGGCCACCTGCCCGGTGAGGGCGTAGATGCCCGTCCCGAGGACGTCGCCGATGATGAAGAGCAGGAGGAGCTTGGTGCCGAGCGCGCGCTTGAGCTCGGGTCGTCCCGTCTCGTCAGCCGCGGACGCAGAGGGTGCCGTCGTCGCCATGGCGACAGGGTGGCGCGGTGATCTTGCTCGCGCCAGGCGAGACCACCGTTGCGAGCGTTCCGCAACCGGAACGTCACACAGCGGTGCCCGGGCGGCTCAGGCGTCGATGCGGTCGGCGTCCAGGCCGGTGGCCCCCTCGACGATGAAGTCCTTGCGGGGAGCGACGTCGTTTCCCATGAGCAGCTCGAAGACGCGCTCAGCGGCCGCGGCGTCGGCGATGCCCACCCGGCGCAGCGTGCGGTGGGCCGGGTCCATCGTCGTGCCGGCCAGCTGGTCGGCGTCCATCTCCCCCAGGCCCTTGTACCGCTGGATGTCCGGCTTCCACCGCCGACCCGACTGCTTGAGACGCGCGAGCGTGCTCTGGAGCTCGGCCTCGGAGTAGGTGTAGACGTACTCGTTCTTGGCCCGGCCGCTGCCGATGACCTCCACGCGGTGCAGCGGGGGCACCGCCGAGTAGACCCGCCCCGCCTCGACCATGGGCCGCATGTAGCGGAAGAACAGGGTCAGCAGCAGCGTGCGGATGTGGGCGCCGTCGACGTCGGCGTCGGCCATGAAGATGACCTTGCCGTAGCGGGCGGCCTCCAGGTCGAAGCTGCGTCCCGACCCCGCACCCACCACCTGGATGATCGCGGCGCACTCCGCGTTGCGGAGCATGTCGGCGATGGAGGCCTTCTGGACGTTGAGGATCTTGCCGCGGATGGGCAGCAGGGCCTGGAAGTCGCTGGAGCGCGCGAGCTTGGCGGTGCCCAGGGCGCTGTCGCCCTCGACGATGAACAGCTCGGACTTCTCCACGTCGTTGCTGCGGCAGTCGGCCAGCTTGGCGGGCAGGGTGGAGGTCTCCAGCGCGGTCTTGCGGCGCTGCGTCTCCTTGTGCTGGCGGGCGGTGACGCGGGCGCGCGACTCGGCGACCACCTTCTCCAGCAGCGTGGCCGTCTGGAGCTTGGTGCCCTTGGCGGGGCTAGCGAAGAGCGCGGCCACCTCCTTCTCCACCACCCGCGTGACGATCCCCCGGACCGCCGAGGTGCCCAGGACCTCCTTGGTCTGCCCCTCGAACTGGGGCTCTGCCAGGCGCACGGTGAGGACGGCCGTCATGCCGGCGGTGACGTCCTCCTTGGTGACCGGCTCCTCCTTGGCGCCCACCTTGAGCTTGCGGGCGTTGTCGGCGATGGCCTTGCGCAGCGCCTTCAGCAGCGCGGCCTCGAAGCCTGCGACGTGGGTGCCGCCCTTGGGGGTGGAGATGATGTTCACGAAGCTGCGCAGCTCGGTGTCGTAGCCGGTGCCCCAGCGCAGCGCCACGTCGACGCCGCACTCGCGCTCCACCTCCTGGCTGACCATGTGCCCGCGCTCGTCGAGCATCGGCACGGTCTCCTTGAAGCGCCCCTCCCCCTGCAGCCGCCAGGTGTCGGTGACCGGCGGGTCGGTGGCGAGGTGGTCGACGAACTCGGTGATGCCGCCGTCGTGGCGGAAGAGCTCCTCGTGGGGCCCGTCCTGGCCCGGGGTGCCGGTCAGCCCGCGCTCGTCGCGGATGCGCAGCTCCAGGCCCGGCACGAGGAAGGAGGTCTGGCGGGCCCGGGTGACGAGCTCGTCGTAGGAGAACGCCGCCTCCTTGAGGAAGATCGTCGGGTCCGACCAGTACCGCACCCGGGTGCCGGTCCTGCCCCGCCGCACCTTGCCAGTGACCCGCAGCTCGGAGGCGTCCGTGAAGGGCGTGAAGGTGCTCGTGGGCGAGGGGGTGGAAGCACCGCCGACAGCGCCGCCGGCGGGGTCGGCGAAGGTGCCGGGCTCGCCGCGGCGGAAGCTCATGGCGTGGGTGAGCCCGCCGCGGTCCACCTCGACGTCGAGCCGGGCCGACAGCGCGTTCACCACACTGGCGCCCACGCCGTGCAGGCCGCCGGAGGCCGTGTACGACCCGCCGCCGAACTTGCCACCCGCGTGCAGCTTGGTGAAGACCACCTCGACGCCGGTGAGGCCGGTGCGCGGCTCGACGTCCACCGGGATGCCGCGCCCGTCGTCGCGCACCTCGACCGACCCGTCGGCGTGCAGCACCACGTCGATGTGGGTGCAGTGCCCGGCCAGCGCCTCGTCGACGGAGTTGTCGATGACCTCCCACAGGCAGTGCATCAGCCCGCGGGAGTCGGTGGAGCCGATGTACATGCCGGGGCGCTTGCGGACCGCCTCCAGGCCCTCCAGCACCGACAGGTGGCGCGCGGTGTAGTCGCCACCACCGGCCTTCTGGACGGGGCGCTGAGGGGTCGAGGTCACTCCAGGAGGGTAACGACGCCCACCGACACCGCGGTGGGCTTCCGCCGTGGTCCTCCGCCTGCCGCGCGGGGGGGGGCGTCCGGCTGGGCGTCAGCCGGACGTGTTACGCGCACGGCGAAAGGGTTGGTTCCGACCGCCGGGAAGCAGCGGGGCGTGGTTCGATGCTGAGTCTGGTGGACGCCATCCGGCGTCCAGCAACGGTCCGGGGCACCACCCGGACCACGAGGCACTCGGAAGGGGCCACAGTGACCGCTGTCCTGACGACTCCGCCCATCACCGCCGCCGAGCGGTGCGACCGCTGTGGGGCGCAGGCCTACGTGCGCGTCCTGCTGGCCACCGGCGGCGAGCTGCTGTTCTGCGCGCACCACGGCCGGGAGCACTCCGCCAGGCTGCGCGAGGTAGCCGCCGAGATCCACGACCAGTCCGATCGGCTGACCGCACCGGCCATCGCGCCGGACGGGGAGCACTGACCCCCCACCGCGCCCGAGGGCGCCGGCGATGAGCGTGATCACGCTCGTCGCCGGCGCTCTCGTCGTCGTGGGGCTGGCGGGCATCGTGCTGCCGGTCCTGCCCGGCAGCCTGCTCGTGGGCCTCGGCGTGCTCATCTGGGCGATCGCCCAGGGCACGCTCGGAGGCTGGCTGGTCTTCGCGGCCGCCGCGGTGCTGCTGGCCGTCGGCTGGGGCACCTCCTACGTCTGGACCGGGAAGCGGCTGCTCGCGGCCGGGGTCCCGACGCGCTCGCTCGTCATCGGAGCCCTGGCCGGAGTCGTGGGGATCTTCGTGATCCCCGTGGTCGGCCTGGTGGTCGGCTTCTGCGTGGGGCTGTACCTCGCCGAGGCCGGACGCCTGGGGTTCGGCGAGCCGTCCTGGCGCTCGACGCGGCTGGCGCTGAAGACCGTGCTGCTGTCCATCGGGGTCGAGCTGCTCCTCGCCCTCGTGGCCACCACCGTGTGGGTCGTGGCGGCGTACAACGCCGCCTCCTGACCGCTCTGGCTCCCCGGCACGCGTCCTGAGGCCCCATCAGCGGGGGCCGACCCCGGGCGGACCCCCGACGGCGACGAGTCCCGCACCACAGCGAAGAGGCCCCCTCCCGGTGTCCGGGAGGGGGCCTCTTCGTGCCCGTCGGCAGACCTCAGTCGAGGTAGTCGCGCAGGACCTGCGAGCGCGACGGGTGGCGCAGCTTGCTCATGGTCTTCGACTCGATCTGGCGGATCCGCTCGCGCGTCACGCCGTAGACCTTGCCGATCTCGTCCAGTGTCTTCGGCTGGCCGTCGGTGAGGCCGAAGCGCATGGAGACCACACCGGCCTCACGCTCGCTCAGGGTGTCGAGGACCGAGTGCAGCTGCTCCTGCAGCAGCGTGAAGCTCACCGCGTCCGCCGGGACGACGGCCTCGGAGTCCTCGATGAGGTCACCGAACTCGCTGTCGCCGTCCTCGCCCAGCGGCGTGTGCAGGGAGATCGGCTCACGGCCGTACTTCTGGACCTCGACCACCTTCTCGGGGGTCATGTCCAGCTCCTTGGCCAGCTCCTCCGGGGTGGGCTCGCGGCCCAGGTCCTGGAGCATCTGGCGCTGCACGCGGGCGAGCTTGTTGATGACCTCGACCATGTGCACCGGGATGCGGATGGTGCGGGCCTGGTCGGCCATCGCGCGGGTGATCGCCTGCCGGATCCACCAGGTGGCGTACGTGGAGAACTTGTAGCCCTTGGTGTAGTCGAACTTCTCGACCGCGCGGATCAGACCGAGGTTGCCCTCCTGGATGAGGTCCAGGAAGAGCATGCCGCGACCGGTGTAGCGCTTGGCCAGCGAGACCACGAGGCGCAGGTTGGCCTCGAGCAGGTGGTTCTTGGCGCGGCGGCCGTCGTGGGCGATCCACTGCAGCTCGCGCTTGTAGGCCGGGTCGAGCGTCTCGTCGGAGGCGAGCTTCTCCTCGGCGAACAGACCGGCCTCGATGCGCTCGGCGAGCTCGACCTCCTGCTCGGCGTTGAGGAGGGCGACCTTGCCGATCTGCTTGAGGTAGTCCTTGACCGGGTCTGCGGTGGCGCCGGCGGAGACCACCTGCTGGGCGGGCGCGTCGTCGTCGTCGGCGTCGGAGACGACGAAGCCGGTGTCGGAGTCGGCCTCGCCCTTGGCGGCGGCCGGTGCGGCCTCCTCGTCGTCGGCGTCGCTCTCGGCGTCGGCGGCGGCCTCGGGGGCCTCCTCAGCACCGTCCACCACGGCGTCCGCCTCGGCGTCCTCGCCCGCGAGCGCCTCGACGTCCTCGGGGCTCTCGTCCTCGGGAGCGTCCTCGTCGGCGCCCTTGGCGGGAGCCGTCTTGGCGGGGGCCTTGGCGGACTTCGCGGCGGGCTTGGCGGGGGCCTTGGCGGCCTTCGGCTTGGCGGCGGCGCGCGGCTTGGGGGTGGTGCCGGTCTCTCCGTCGGCCTCGAGCGTCGCGGTGGCCGAGGCGGCGCGGCGCGAGGACGCGGCGGCCACAGCACGGGCGGGACGGGGCGCCTCGGCCGTCTCGGCCTCGTCGGCGGCGGAGCGCACCGGGGCAGCGGTGCGGGTGGTCGTGCTGGCGGCACGCGGGGCCGCAGCGCGCACGCTCTTGGCGCGGGCGGGGCGGACCGGCGCGGCGGGCTGCTCGACGACGACGGTGACCTCCGCCGCCTCCAGCGCACGCAGCACGGCCTTCATCCGCTTCATGGGCACCTGCGCGTCCTCGCAGGCGGTGCGGAGCGACGCGGCCTGGACCGAGCCGTTCGCGGTGCCCTCCCGCAGGAGCTCCTGCAGGCTGGGGTGGCTGAACTCCGGCGGGAGCGTGGGCGTGGAGACCGACGACACGGACTGCCTTTCGTCGACTGCGGATCTCGGACTGAGGGGCGGTCACGCCGCCCTGACAGGGTTCACAACGCCCGGGGTGCCGTCCTGCTTCCCGGGTCTGACCGGAACAGGGCATGCGTCGCCGAGGACCTTGGCAAGCATTCTGCCACGCCGGGGGCGCCCCCGGCACCACCCCGCCCGCACCGCCCCCCGTCCGGCCCCACGTCCCCCCACGGCGGATGCGCACCTCGGACCCGGCCCGAGCGCGCCCGGACGCGCCGAGGGCCCCGGCAGCGGTGCTGCCGGGGCCCTCGGGACGAGCGCGGTACGGGGCGGGGCGGGAGCGCCTCAGGACGCCGCGGGCTTGACGGTGATCACCGGGCAGGGCGCCTCGAGCAGGATCCGCGTGGCGTTGGCGCCGAGGATGAGCTTGCCGACGCTCGAGCGGCGACGCAGACCGATGACCACCAGCTCGGCGCCCTCCGCCGCGGTGATGACCTCCTCCGCGGCGTCGCGCAGGGGGCCCGGCGGCACGAGCTGGTGCTCGACCTCCAGCGAGCCCAGCGCGGCCTCCAGCTCGGCGGCCGGGGTCGGCTCCCGGCCGGTGTCGACCACCAGCAGCGAGGTGCCCCGCAGGGACGCCTCCTGCTCGGCCCGGGCCAGCGCGGCCCGCCCCTCGTCGGTCCCGGCGAAGCCCACGACGACCGCCATCGCACCCCCATCGCTCCCCCGCCGCTGACGGGCAGCTGACGGACACGGCGCGTCTCGCCGTGGAGGCGAACCTACCCACCCCGCCCGCCGGGGTGCGCACCAGCGCGCGCCCCGACCCGGGGTGCGCGCTGCTCAGGGGGCGAAGAGCTCCCCCGCCACCTTGGCGATGGCCTCGCTCTCGATGAGGAACCCGTCGTGGCCGTACGGGGAGGCGACCACGTCCAGCTCGGCGCCGGGCACCCCGTCGGCGAGCTCCTCGGACAGGGAGACCGGGTAGAGGCGGTCGGTGTCGACGGCCACCACGCGGGTGCGCGCGGTGACCCGGGACAGCGCCGCCTGGGTGCCGCCCCGACCGCGGCCGACGTCGTGGCTGTTCATCGCCTCGGTGAGCACCACGTAGGACCCCGCGTCGAAGCGGCGGACCAGCTTGTCGGCGTGGTGCTGCAGGTAGGACTCCACCGCGAACCGCCCGCCGCCGCCCAGGGGCTGCTCCCCCGGCTGGGCTGACCGCCCGAAGCGCGCGTCGAGCTCGGCCGCGGACCGGTAGGTCGTGTGGGCGACCATGCGCGCCAGCCCGAGCCCGCGGTGCGGGCCCTGCCCCGGGGCGGCGTCGTGGTAGTCGCCGCCGCTCCAGCCCGGGTCGGAGCGCACCGCTGCCAGCTGCGGGGCGCACCAGGCGATCTGGTCCGCGGTCGCCCGGGCCGTGGTGGCCACGGCGAGCAGCCGCTCCACGCGCTCGGGGTGGGTGACCGCGTGCTCGACGGCCCGCATCCCCCCCATGGACCCGCCGACCACGGCGGCCCAGCGCCGCACGCCCAGGACGTCGGCCAGGGCCGCCTCGGCGGCCACCTGGTCGCGGATGGTGACGTAGGGGAAGCGGCTCCCCCACGGGCGTCCGTCGGGGGCGGTGGACGAGGGGCCGGTGCTCCCCTGGCAGCCCCCGAGCACGTTGGGGGCGACGACGAACCAGCGGTCGGTGTCGATGGCGAGCCCGGGGCCCACCAGCTCCGACCACCAGCCCGGCGTGGGGTGCCCTGGCCCCGCCCCACCGACGACGTGGCTGTCAGCGGTCAGGGCGTGGCAGATGAGCACCGCGTTGTCCCGGGCCGCGCTCAGGCGGCCCCAGGTCTCGTAGGCGAGCCGCACCGCGGGCAAGGACCCTCCGCCCTCCAGCGCCAGGGGGCCGAGGTCGGCGAACAGGCGGTCGCCGACCGGGTCGCCCTCGCGCCAGCCGCCGGAGACCGGGAGCTGCTGCTCCCGGGTCCCCGGGCCGGCTGCCGGAGGTTGCTGGCCCTGCCCGCGGGCGGCGGCGCTCATGCGCCCTTCGCGGCGGTGAAGCCGGCCTCGAGGTCGGCCAGGACGTCCTCGACGCCCTCCAGGCCCACCGCCAGGCGCACGAGGCCCGGGGTGACCCCCGCGGCCCGCTGCTGCTGCTCGTCGAGCTGGCTGTGGGTGGTCGAGGCCGGGTGGATGACGAGGCTGCGCACGTCGCCGATGTTGGCGACGTGGCTGTGCAGGCTCAGGCCCGACACGAACCGGCGACCGGCCTCGGCGCCGCCGTCGATCTCGAAGGCCACCACGGCGCCGACGCCGCGCGGCAGCAGGCGCTGCGCGCGCTCGTACCAGGGGCTGGAGGGCAGTCCGGCGTAGGAGACCGAGAGCACCTCGGGGCGCTGCTCGAGCCACTGCGCCACCCGCGTGGCGTTGGCCACGTGCCGCTCGATGCGCAGGCTCAGCGTCTCCAGGCCCTGGGCGATGAGGAAGCTGTTGAAGGGGGCCACGGAGGCGCCGATGTCGCGCAGCAGCTGCACGCGCGCCTTGAGGATGTAGGACAGGTTGGCGCCCAGGGGGCTGCCCACGCCCAGGTCACGGGCGTACACGAGGCCGTCGTAGCTGTCGTCGGGCGTGGTGAACCCGCGGAACCTGTCGCCCTGCCCGTAGTCGAAGCGCCCGCCGTCCACGATGATCCCCGCGATGGCCGTGCCGTGGCCGCCGAGGTACTTCGTGGCCGAGTGCACGACGACGTCCGCCCCGTGCTCGAGCGGTCGGAGCAGGTAGGGGGTGGCGACGGTGTTGTCCACCACCAGCGGCACGCCCACCTCGTGGGCCACCGCCGAGACGCCCTCGACGTCGAGCACGTGCGAGCGCGGGTTGGAGACCGTCTCCGCGAAGAACGCCCGGGTCGCCGGGGTGGCCGCGGCGCGCCACGCGTCGAGGTCGTCGGGGTCCTCGACGAAGGTCACGTGCACGCCGAACTTGGGCAGCGTGCGCCGCAGGAGGTTGTACGTGCCGCCGTAGAGGGAGGCGCTGGCCACGACGTGGTCACCGGCCTCGGCGACGTTGAGCAGCGCGAGCGTCTCGGCCGCCTGGCCGGAGGCGACGGCGAGGGCGCCCACACCCCCCTCGAGGGCGTTGACGCGCTGCTCCACCACGTCGGTGGTGGGGTTCATGATCCGCGTGTAGATGTTGCCGAACTTCTTCAGCGCGAACAGGTCCGCGGCGTCCGCGGCATCGTCGAAGACGTATGACGTGGTGGAGTAGATCGGCAGCGCCCTCGCGCCCGTGGCGCTGTCAGCCGACTGCCCGGCGTGGATCTGCTTCGTCTCGAAGGACCAACCGTCGTTCACAGGAGACTCCCCTGACCTCAGGGCCAGGGCGCGACGAGCCGACGGCCCGTCGGGCCCGTGGCCCGCGCTTGCCGCTTCCCCGGACGGGGAGCGGCCAGGTCATCACCCGGGGCACCCCACCGCGGGCGGGGGTTGCCGGCCAGCGAGCCGGGGCTTGTCGCTGGCGCTCATGACCTGCTCGGAGGATAGGCAGCGCTGCAGCGGCACTCCACCTCGTCTCAGCATCTGGACGCCTCCGCCACCCCTTCAGCGGTGTCCGGGGCCACCGGCCCCGGTGGCCCGCTCTCGGCCCGGCGGCGGCATCCCGATGCTCACCGCCTGCAGGACGAGGGCCGAGAGCGAGTGCTCGGGGTCGAGCTCCAGAGCGGCCTCGGCCCACACGCCCGCCGCTGGCGCCGCCCCCGTGCACCACGCGACGTAGGCGGCGCAGCCCGTCGCGGCGGCCCGCCAGCGCAGCGGCGCTCGGCGTGCGAGCTGCTGGAGCACCGCGAGAGCGGCTCCGGGGTCGACGAGGGGCGTGCCGGACCGGGCCAGCTCGGGCAGGGCCTGCGGCACCGCGGCAGCGAGCAGGTGGTCGCGCAGCGGGAGCCTGGTGAGGCCGTCCAGCAGCAGGGCGGCGTCGGCGGCGTCGAGGCGCAGGACGGCGCCGGGGGCTGCCTCCTCCGCGGCCAGCACGCGGCGCCAGGTGCGGCGGACGTCCGGGGAGGCGGGTCGGCGGCGGCGGTCAAGGCCCGCCAGGGCGCTGGCCACGGCGGCGTCCCCCGCCTCGTCCGGCTCGTGCGGGCCGCCCGGACCTCCCGGACCTCCCGCGCCGCCGGTGCCCGCGGCGGCGACGGCGCGGCGCAGACCTCGTTCCCACCCCTCGCGGTCCGCGGTGACCACGCGCCCGGCGAGGACCGCCTCGGCCGCCACGCGGGTGGAGGCCACGCGGTCCAACGGGAGGCCGTCCCGAGGGCAGCAGGACAGGTCGCAGGAGTAGGAGTAGAGCCGGCCGCGGTGCACCAGCCACGGCTCGGGCTCGATCCCGGCGGCCACCAGCGCCGCGCAGACGCGCTCAGCGCGGTCGGCCCCCGGCAGCCCCAGGAGCCCTCGCGGCCCGGCGGGGTGGGCGTCCTCGTCCTGCGGACCGCGAGGCGGAGGCACCAGCGTGAGCCTCCGGCGGCCCCGCTCCACCGGTGCTCCGCCTGCGTCGGTGACCAGTGCGACGAAGCACCGGCCGGCTCCGTCGGCGAGCAGGTGGTGGACCAGCGAGCCCACCACCTCCGGCTCGTCCGCCGCGGCGACGTCCACCCTGGCGACGAGGCCGGTGCGCCACCGCGGGCCTCTCAGGCCGACCACCAGGAGGCTCTCGCGCGGGCGGAATCCGAGGGTGCTCTCGGCGAGGGCGAGCACCTCGAAGGGGCTGCTGCTCCTGATGACGCTGCGTCCGGGCTGCTGGGCTGGCTCCACGGGTCCACCGTGGCCGGGGGTGCGGTCACCGCGCCGCCCTCGGACGCCTCCTGTGGACGGCTGCCCCGCGGGCTGTGCTGCTCGTCGCCCTGTGGGCGCACGACGAACTGCGCGAGACAGGACGACGGACGCCGAGCGGGAGTCGGCCTCAGCCGACGACGTCCCCGGGGACGACCTCCGGACGACCGCGGCGTCCGCGCCAGCGCGGGCGGGCCTCCGCCGGCGGACGCTGCTGCTCCCAGGCCAGGAACGCCTGCCCTTCGGACAGCAGCGCTCCGGCCAGCCAGGCCAGCACCGCGGCGTCGTCCGCCAGGCCGATCGGGCCGAGCAGCCCCTCGGGGAGCAGGTCCACCGGGGACGCGACGTACGCGGCGGCCCCCGCGATGAGCAGCAGCCGGCCGCGGGAGCAGCCCGTGTAGCGCCCCGCCAGCACGGCGGGCACGAGGCGCGGCAGGCTGGTGATCACCGCCGAGGTGCGCGGGCCACCGCGGACCCGTCCGCGGCGCATCGCCGTCCAAAGGGCCCGGGCGGCGCCCGGTGCGCTGCGCTCCGGTCCGAGCCCGGTCGGGCTCACCGGCCCGCTCCCCCCGTGACCTCACCCGCCCCGCCGCGGCGCAGCGGGAACGCCGCGCGGGCCGCCTTGGCGGTGCGGCGCAGCGAGTACGCGTCGAGCCCGGCACCGAGCAGACCACCGGCCAGTGGCAGACCGCGGCCCAGGCGCGACAGGCTGGAGCGGCCGAGCCGGGAGAGCAGCTGGAAGCCGATGGCCTTGTTGAGCACGGCCAGGCCGGGGCCCGCGAGCTGCTTGCGGGCCAGCCGGGTGACGAGTCCGCCAGGGCCCGCCAGGCCGAACTTGGCCAGCAGCGCCCCGCCGTCCTCGTCAGCCAGCACCAGCAGGACCGCTGAGCGGACCTCCTCGGAGGACAGGTCGTACCCGCGCAGCGCGGCGGTCCCCGCCACGGTGCGGGTGGCGATGACGTAGTAGCCCAGGAGGTTGGCGGGAAGCGCCACCGGGAGGGTGACGAAACCGCCGAGGCCGGTGACGAACCCGCCCACCGCGGCCGACCGGGTGGAGGAGGAGACCAGCGCGTCGATGGCGTCCTCGACGTCGGAGCGCTTGCGCCGGGCGGACTCCGCGGCCTCGGCGGCCGGCGGCAGCGGTCCGGCGCCGTCGATGCCCAGGTCGACCAGGCGGCGCACCAGCTGGGTGGCCGCCTGCGACAGGCGGCCGCGGTCGGCGTCGTCGGACGCGCGCGCGATGGCCTGGTCGGCGGCGGAGTCCTCGGTCTTGGAACGGCGCAGCAGCGGCATGGGGCTAACGGTAGGCCCGGTGCTGGGGCCACGGCGCGTCGAGAGCGCGCAGCTCGGACCAGCCGCGCTCGCGCGCCGTCCACGCCGCCAGGACGCCCGCCACGAGGCTGGGGCTGTTCAGGTCGCCCGCGAGCACGGCGTCGCGCGCGGCCTCCAGCGGCACCCAGGTGGAGACCATCCCCGCCTCCTCGTCGGTGCGCCGGTGCCGCTCGGACTCGGGCACCGGCGAGAGGTCGCGGGCGAGGAAGAGCCGGAACGCCTCGTCGGACCCACCCGGAGACAGGAACCAGTCGAGCAGCACGTAGTACGAGCCGGCGCGCAGGTCGGCCTCCTCGGCCAGCTCCCGGGCCGCCGCCAGGTGCGGCGGCTCCCCCGCCACGTCGAGCAGACCGGCCGGCAGCTCCCACAGCAGGTGCTCGACGGGGTGGCGGTACTGGCGGACGAGGAGGATGCGCTCGTCGTCGTCCAGGGCCAGCACCCCGACCGCGCCGGGGTGGCGCAGCAGCTCGCGCGTCACCGTGCCGGAGCCCAGCGCCCCGCCCTCGACGCCGTCGAGGGTGACGACGTCGCGGACCAGGTCCCACACGTACCCGCGGTGCACCACCTCGCTGGTGCGAGGGGCTGCGGTGACCAGCTCGTCGCGCGGCGCCCCCGAGGCTCCGGCCGTGGCGCTGGCCGGCACGCCGGCGCCACCGCTCACAGCACCCGCTGCGCTCACGCGGTGACCTCGAGCAGCCGCTCGGAGGCCTGGCGCGCCAGCGCCGCGGCCACCAGGCCCTGGAACAGGGGGTGGGCGCGGTCGGGACGGGAGCGGAACTCCGGGTGGGCCTGGGTGCCCACGTAGTACGGGTGCACCTCGCGCGGCAGCTCGACGTACTCGACCAGACCGCGGTCGGGCGAGGTGCCGGAGAAGACCAGACCCGCCTCCTCCAGGCGCCCGCGGTAGGAGTTGTTGACCTCGTAGCGGTGGCGGTGCCGCTCGGAGACCTGCGTGGAGCCGTACGCCTCCGCCACCACGGAGCCCTCGGCGAGCACGGCGGGGTACAGGCCCAGGCGCATGGTGCCGCCGAGGTCGCCGTCGCCGGAGACGATGTGCTCCTGCTCGGCCATGGTGGCGATGACGGGGTCGGACGCACCCGGCTCGAACTCGGTGCTCGACGCGCCCTCGATGCCGGCGACGTTGCGCGCGTGCTCGATGACCATGCACTGCAGGCCCAGGCACAGGCCGAGGGTGGGCACCTGGTTCTCGCGGGCCCACTTCAGCGCGCCCAGCTTGCCCTCGATGCCGCGCACCCCGAACCCGCCCGGCACGCAGACCGCGTCCACCCCGGACAGCTCGCGGCGGGCGCCCTCCGGCGTCGTGCACGTGTCGGAGGCGACCCAGCGCAGCTGGATCCGCGCGTCGCAGGCGATGCCGCCCGCGCGGATGGCCTCGGTGACCGACAGGTAGGCGTCGGGCAGGTCGATGTACTTGCCCACCAGCGCCAGGACCACGGTGTGGGCGGGGCGGTGGACGCGGCGCAGCAGCTCGTCCCAGGCGGTCCAGTCGACGTCGCGGAACGGCAGGTCGAGGCGGCGGACGGCGTAGGCGTCCAGACCCTCGCTGTGCAGCACCTTGGGGATGTCGTAGATGGAGGCGGCGTCCACGGCGTTGACCACGGCGTCCTCGTCGACGTCGCACATCGCGGCGATCTTGCGCTTGACCGACTCCGGCACGGTGCGGTCCGAGCGCAGCACGATCGCGTCGGGCTGGATGCCGATGCTGCGCAGCGAGGCCACCGAGTGCTGGGTGGGCTTGGTCTTCAGCTCGCCGGAGGGGCCGAGGTAGGGGACCAGGGAGACGTGCACGAAGAAGCAGTTGTCGCGCCCGACCCGCTGGCGCACCTGGCGCGCGGCCTCCAGGAAGGGCAGCGACTCGATGTCACCGACGGTGCCGCCGACCTCGGTGATGATGACGTCCGGCGCCGGCTCGCCGTCCGGGCCGGGCTTGGCCTGGGCGCGCATCCGCTCGACGATCTCGTCGGTGATGTGGGGGATCACCTGGACGGTGTGACCGAGGAACTCCCCGCGCCGCTCCTTGGCGATCACCGTGGAGTAGATCTGGCCGGTGGTGACGTTGGCCGCGGCGTCGAGCTCCACGCCGAGGAAGCGCTCGTAGTGGCCGATGTCGAGGTCGGTCTCGGCGCCGTCGTCGGTGACGAAGACCTCGCCGTGCTCGAACGGGTTCATGGTGCCCGGGTCGACGTTGAGGTAGGGGTCGAGCTTCTGCATCGAGACCCGCAGCCCGCGACCACGGAGGAGGTGGCCGAGGCTCGAAGCCGTCAGACCCTTTCCGAGGGAGGAAGCAACTCCCCCGGTCACGAAGATGTGCCGGGTGGTACCCCCGCGCTGACCCTGCGTTCCGCGTTTCGCCACGGGCTGCCAGCCTACCAGCGGCCGCGGACCGCACCGGGCCCGCTGGCCCGGCGTCACGCGCTCGGGCGCATCCGTGCGCCCGCGCTCAGCGCTCCTTCGCGGCTGCGACCAGCAGCTCCTCGGCGTGCGCGCGCGCCGAGCCGGACTCCTCCTGACCGGCCAGCATGCGCGCCAGCTCCACCACCCGCTCCTCGCCGTCCAGCGCCGTCACCCCGCTGACGGTGACCTGCCCGTCCACGGCCTTGGCCACCCGCAGGTGCTGGTCGGCCCAGGCGGCCACCTGCGGGAGGTGGGTGACGACGACGACCTGCCGGTCCCGGGCCAGGCGGGCCAGGCGCCGGCCGATCCCGACCGCGGCCTTGCCGCCCACCCCGGCGTCGACCTCGTCGAAGACGAAGGTGGGGACGACGTCGGTGGCGGCCAGGACCAGCTCGAGGGCGAGCATGACCCGCGACAGCTCGCCGCCGGAGGCGCCCTTGGCCAGCGGCCGCTCCGCCTGGCCGGGCGAGGGCCTCAGCAGCAGCGACACGTCGTCAGCGCCCGAAGCCCCCAGCCCGGGCACCCCGTCGCGGTCTCCCGGCGAGGGCGAGGACGGCGCGACCTGCACCAGCAGCTGTGCGTGCGGCATCGCCAGCTCGGGCAGCTCGGCCGTGGCCAGCTCCCCCAGCCGGCGCGCGGCCTCGGTGCGCGCCGCGGTCAGCTCGGCCGCCACCTCGAGCAGCTGGGCCACGAGCCCGTCGCGCTCGGCGCGCAGGTCGGCGGTGCGGTCGCCGTCGCCGTCCAGCTCCAGCAGCCGCGGAGACGCCCTCTCGGCCCAGGCCAGCACGGCGTCGACACCGGTCGGCGCGGTCTCGTCCGCTGCCGTCGACCTGTCGGGAGCGGCCGACGGCAGCGCCCGGACCAGCGCGGTCAGCTGGGCGCGGCGGTCCTGCACGGCGGCCAGCCGCACCGGGTCGACCTCGACGGCCTCCGCAGCGGAGGCGAGCTCGGCGGCGGCGTCGGCGACGAGGTAGCCGACCTCGGCCAGCTGGTCGGCCAGGGACCCCAGGTGCGGGTCGTGCTCGCGCACGGCCTCCAGCGGCCGGCGCGCGGCCTCGATGAGCGAGGCCGCGTCGGGCGCGTCCTCGGCCAGCGGGTCGCCCGTGAGGGCCGCGTGGGCGAGCGCCGCGGCCGCGCGCAGATCCTCGGCGTGGTCCAGCCGGTCGGCCTCGACCGCGAGCGCCCGGTCCTCCCCCGGCTGGGGGGCGACGGCCTCGACCTGGTCGAGCCCGGCGCGCAGCAGCTCGGCCTCGGCGGCCCGGTCCCGCGCGGTGGCGACGATGTCGGCGAGCTCGGCGTCCAGGGCCCCCAGGCGCTTCCAGGCGGCGGTGTAGCGCTCCAGGGGCTCGGCGACGGCGGCACCGGCGAACCTGTCGAGGGCCTGGCGCTGGCGGGCCGGGGAGCGCAGCAGCACCTGCTCGGACTGACCGTGGACGGCCACGAGGTCGTCGGCGAGCTCGGAGAGCACCGCCACCGGCACCGAGCGGCCGCCGGCGTGCGCGCGGCCGCGCCCGGTGGCGGAGACGCTGCGGGCCACGATCAGCACGTCGTCGTCGAGCTCGGCGCCGGCCTCGACGGCGCGGGAGGCGGCCCGGCTGCCCGGAGCGACCACGAAGCGGCCCTCCACCACGGCGGAGTCGGCGCCACGGCGCACGGAGCCGGCGTCGGCCCGGGCGCCGAGCAGCAGCCCGAGCCCGGTGACGAGCATCGTCTTGCCGGCGCCGGTCTCACCGGTGATGACGGTGAACCCGCCGGACAGCTCCAGCGTGGCGTCGGTGATGACGCCGAGGGAGCGGATCCGCACCTCCTCCAGCACGGCCCTCACCCGATCCCGCGGGGCGGGGCGAGCCGTCGGGTGGAGGAGTGCCCCGCGCCGACGAAGCCCCGCTGCGCGCCGTCACCGGTGGTGTCGTCGGGGCCGCGCCACCCGCCGACGGCCAGGCCGAACTTGGCCACGAGGCGGTCGGTGAACGGACCGGTGCTGATGTGGGCCAGGCGGACGGGCTCCGCGCCCCGGCGGACCTCGATGCGCGCGCCGGGCCGCACCTGCACCGACCGGCGCCCGTCGCACCACACGACGCCGTCGGTCTGGTTGCGCTCGAGCACCTCCACGGCCATCACCGAGTCGGGGCTGACCACGAGAGGGCGGGCGAACAGGGCGTGCGCGGAGATCGGCACCATGAGCAGCGCCTCCACCCCCGGCCAGACCACGGGGCCGCCGGCGGAGAACGCGTAGGCGGTGGACCCCGTGGGCGTGGCCATGACCACGCCGTCGCAGCCGTAGGTCGAGACGGGACGACCGTCGACCTCGGTCGCCAGCTCCAGGACGCGCTCACGGGCGCCCTTCTCCACGCTGACGTCGTTGAGGGCCCACGAGGTGGCCCGCACCACGCCGCCCTCGACGATGTCGACCTGCAGCGTCAGCCGCTCCTCCACGCCGTAGTCGCGCGCGGCGACGTGCGTGACGGTGCTCTCCAGCGCGTCACGCTCGATCTCCGCGAGGAAGCCGACCCGTCCGAGGTTCACCCCGAGCAGCGGGACGCCCGTGCCGTGCACCAGCTCCGCACCGCGCAGCACGGTCCCGTCGCCTCCCACGACGACGACGAGCTCGAGGCCGTCCAGGTGGTCCGGCTGCACCCGGCGCACGGCCGTGCAGTCGGGGATGTCGGCTGCCTCGTCGTCGAGGAGCACCGGTTCGACGCCGGCGGCGTCGAGCAGGGCCACCAGCTGGCGCGCCGCGTCGACGGCGTCCTGGCGGCCGGTGTGGGTGAGCACGAGCACGCGCCTCACGGCGTCCCTCCCGGTCCCTCGGCGACGGCGGTGGCCACGAGCTGCTCGACCTCCTCGGTCGGCAGCGGCTCCCCGCCGCGCAGGTGCACGAAGTACTCCACGTTGCCGCTGGGGCCTGGGAGCGGGCTGGCCGCGCAGGCCCGGAGCCGCAGGCCCAGCTCGCCCGCCGCGGCGACCACGTCGCGCACGGCGGACGCGCGCAGCTCCGGGTCGCGCACGACGCCCCCTGAGCCGAGCCGCTCGCGGCCCACCTCGAACTGCGGCTTGACCATGAGCAGCAGGTCGGCGTTCGGAGCCGCTGAGCGGACCAGCGCCGGCAGCACGAGGCGCAGCGAGATGAACGAGAGGTCAGCCACCACCAGGGACGGTGCGGGGGCGACCTGCTCACCGGTGAGCTCGCGCACGTTGGTGCGGTCGTGCACCTCCACGCGCTCGTCGTTGCGCAGCCGCCACAGCAGCTGGCCGTAGCCGACGTCGACGGCCACGACGGACGCGGCCCCGGCGCGCAGCAGCACGTCGGTGAACCCGCCCGTCGACGCACCCGCGTCCAGGCAGCGCCTGCCCTCCACCACGATCCCGGTGGCCTCCAGGGCGCCCAGCAGCTTGTGGGCGCCGCGGCTGGCCCAGCCGGCGTCGTCGGCGTCCTCCTTGACGACGACGGCGGCGCTGGCCTCCACCTGCGTGGCGGGCTTGGACGCCACCGAGCCGCTGACGGTGACGCGGCCGGCGGCCACCAGCTCCCCGGCGTGCTCGCGCGAGCGAGCCAGGCCGCGGCGCACGAGCTCGGCGTCGAGGCGCTGCCGACGCGCCACGGGGCTCATCGGACACCCGCCGCAGCGTCCGTCACGGTGGTCACGAGGTGGCTCACCCGGCGTCGGCCAGGCGCGCGCGCAGCGCGTCGTGCGCCTCCGCCAGGGCGCGAGAGGCCACCAGGGGGTCCTCACCGGGCGCGGCGGCGGTCCGGCGGAGCGGGCTGAGGGCGGCGTCGACGGCGGCGTCCCCGGTGCGCGGCAGCGAGACCGGACCGTCCTGCGGGGCCTGCCCCGCAGGGGCGGTCACGGGCGTCCACCGCTGTTCTGGCCACCGTCAGCCCCAGCACCTGCGGCAGCACCGGTCTGCTCGGCGGCGGCCTTGCGGGGCCGGCGGACGGGGGTGACCGTCGACGACGGCTCCGAGGGTGCGGGCCCCGACGACGACGCCGGCTCGTCCTGCGGCGAGGCTGCGCTCGCCGCGGCGTCCGCCCGGGCCTGCGCCGCGGTCGGGCGCCGCCGGGAGGTGGCCCTGGCCGACGGGCGGCGCTGCGGCGCGGTCGCCCCAGCTGCGTCCGTCGTCGTCGTGCTCGCCGAGGTCTCCGGTGCAGGGGCGTCCGGAGCAGCGGGCGGCCCGGCCGGTGCCGGTGGGCGGGTGGAGTGGGGTGCCCCGGCGGGCGGGCGGCCGCCGACCCCGCCCCGGGAGGTGGCGCGGGCCCGCGCTGCGGACGGACGGCGCGCAGGGCGCGAGGAGGTGTCCGAGCCACCCGCGTCTGAGGTCGACGAGGCTGGGCCGGCGCCCTGGGGAGCGCCCTCGAGGAGGGCGACGCGCCGCTGGAGCCTGTCGACCGAGCGCTTCAGCGCAGCCACCTCCTCGGCGCTGGCCAGCCCGACGGCCACACCGGCGCGCTCGACCTCCGCGCGGACGGCCTCGCGGACGGCCTCGAGCAGGCGGGCGCGAGCGATGGCGGAGAGGTCGTTCGCCGCCTGCGCGTAGCCGCGCAGTCCCTCGAAGGTCATGGCTCCCCTCCCGTGCACTTCCTGTGCACACCCGAGCGCGCCGCTGGTGGGCGCGGCTGCGCCGTCCTCACGCTACCCGGCGGAACCGGTGGTCAGCCCGACGGCTGTTCCCGCTGGCAGCGGGAGCTGAGGTCGGTCAGGGCGGCCGCCAGCGCGGGCGCCACCTGCACCGGCGCTCCTGCACCGGCGTCGGCAGAGGCCCAGGCCGCAGCGCAGGACGCCCGCAGCAGGTCGAGCAGGTCGGGCAGGGGCGCTCCCGGACCGGGGGCGCCGTCTGCGCCGTCGAGCGAGGAGCCTGCGAGCACCACGCGCGCGCCTCGGCAGACGGCCCCGCCCTCCACCAGCGCAGCTGCGGGAGGAGCCGGCTCGTGGAGAGCCCCGAGGTCGGGCAGGACCAGGTCCGGTCGCTGCCCGGCGGGTGCGCTCACCAGCGCCAGGGCGCTGGTGAGGCCGGTGAGGACCAGCGCCCCCGTCATCCCCGAGTTCACCGCGCCGGCGACGTCGGTGTCGAGGCGGTCACCGACCACCAGCGGGTGGTGTGCGCCGGCGCGCTGCGCCGCCGCGTGGAAGAGGGTCGGCTGGGGCTTGCCCGCCACGAGGGGGTCGACGTCGACGGCGTTGCGCACCGCCCCCACGAGCGACCCGTTGCCCGGGGCGGGGCCGCGCTCGGTGGGCAGGGTCAGATCGGTGTTGGTCGCCACCCAGAGGGCGCCGCCGCGGACCGCTGCCGCTGCGTCGGCGAGGTCGCTCCACCCGAGCTGGCGCCCGAAGCCCTGCACGACGGCCGCCGGTCGGTCATCGGTCGGCGTGACGGGCTCCAGGCCCGCCTCCAGCAGCGCCGCGCGCACGCCGGGTCCACCGACGGGCAGCACCCGTGCCCCAGCACCCAGCCGCTCCAGCACCAGCTGGGCGGCGGCCTGGGAGGAGGTGGTGACCTCTGCGTCGCGCGCACCGATGCCGAGGCGCCGCAGGTGGTCGGCCACCTCCTGCGGCGTGCGGGAGGCGTTGTTCGTGGCGTAGCCGACGGCGCGGCCGTCGTCGTAGGCGCGCCCGATCGCCTCGACGGCCCCGGGGACGGCGTCCTCCCCGACGTACACGACACCGTCGAGGTCGAAGAGGAGCAGGTCGTGCGCCTCGGCGAGCGTGGACGCTGTGCTGGCGGTGCTGGCGGTGTGATCAACCACCGGTGGCCTCCTTGCGGGCGCGCAGCGTCGCCCGCGCCTGGGTGAGGGAGTCGCGGTACTCGGGACGGTCCGGGCGCATGGCCACCGCCAGCGCCAGCTGCTCGACGGCTTCGGGGAACCTGTCGAGCCGGGACAGGCTCAGGCCCAGTCCGAACCGGGCGTAGTCGGAGTCGGGCGCCACCTCGACGAGCGCCGAGAAGGTGGACGCTGCCTCGCCGACGCGACCGGCGTCGAACTGGGCGCGGGCCAGGGCCTCCAGCACGCTGGCCGATCCGGGCTGGTCGCGGTTGGCGCGCTCCAGGAGCACGGCCGCCGCCTCGGCGTCTCCGCTCGCGAGCAGCGCCAGCCCGCGCTGCAGCCACTCGTAGGCACCACCGCTGGGGGCTCCGGGGTCGCTGGACACCCGGCGACGGTACGACGAGAGCCCCGCGGGCGGTGCCGCGGGGCTCTCGATCGGGCTCAGGTGCGAGGCTCGGCGTCCTCGGCGTCCTCGGCGTCCTCGGCGTCCTCGGCGTCCTCGGCGTCCTCGGCGTCCTCGGAGTCCTCGGAGTCCTCGGAGTCCTCGGAGTCCTCGAGGAGGTCGTACACCACGACGTCCTCGTCGGCGTCCTGGTCGTCGCCGGCGAGGCGCTCAGCGGCGCCTGTCTCCCCGGTGGTGTCAGCGGCAGCGGCGCGCTGAAGCCAGGTCTGGGCCTCGGCGTGGCGGCCCGCTGCCTCGAGCGCGTCGGCGTAGGCGGACATCAGGCGAGCCCGCCACGGCTCGCGGCCCTTGCCCTCCAGCTCGGGGCCCTGCAGCGACACGACCGCGGCCTCGGCCTGGCCGAGGTCCTGGCGCGCCCCCGCGGCGACGATGCGCATCTCGATGCGGCTGTCCAGGTCGAGCCGGGCCGCCTCGGGCGTGGCTGCGAGGTCGAGCGCTCGTTCGGGGCGCCCCAGGCCGCGCTCGCAGTCGGCCAGCACCGGGAGGTGCACGTCAGAGCCAGTGAGACGACGTGCGGTGCGCAGCTCGCGCAGCGCGTCCTCGAAGCGGCCGGCCGCGTAGGCGGCCAGGCCCGCGGCCTCGCGCACCGACCCGATGCGCCCGGCGCGGCGCGCGGCAGCGGCGGCGTGGGCGTAGGCCGCCTCGGGGTCGGTGTCCAGGAGGCGCCCGGCCGCCACGAGGTGGCGGGAGACGACGACGGCGGTGTCCTTGGACAGGGTCAGCAGGTCCGAGCGGACCTCGCGGTCGAGCTCGGTCCCGGTGATCGTGTCGGGGAGGCGCGGCTCGTCGCGGTGGGCCGGACCTCGGCGCGAGGTCGAGGGCGCGCTGCGGTCGCGGTCCCAAGGACGAGCCGCGCTCGGCCCACGCCCAGCGGGGCCTGGACCGCCGGGGCGGCCGGCGCCACCCTCGGGGCCGCCGAACCTCCCACCAGCACCTGCGCCTGCGCCCCGGGACGGGGCGCCGCCGCGGGACGGGGCGCCGCCGCGGGACGGGGCGCCGCCGCGGGACGGGGCGCCGCCGCGGGACGGGGCGCCGCCGCGGGACGGGGCGCCGCCGCGGGACGGGGCGCCGCCGCGGAAGGAACCAGGACCACCAGCGGCACCGCCGCTGCGGAACGGCGTGGAACCACTTGAGGGACCGCCGCTGCGAGAGGACGCAGCGCCGCGCGGGCTGGGCCCGCCCCGGCTGGGCGCCGCGCCACGAGGCGCCCCGTAGCCACCGGAGCGCGAGCCACCGCGCTCGTCGCCTCCGGCGCGACCGGCTGAGCCCTGCGGGGATGCGCCCCGCGGGGATGCGCCGCGGAAGGGACGGTCAGTTCCGGCCGCGCGCTGCTCAGGGCGCGGCGGGCGGTCAGCACCCTGGTAGCGAGCACCTCCCGCCTGAGGCCCAGCAGCATCGCGGGAGCGGAACGGGCGGGCCCCGCCGCCCTGACGCTCCCCCGTGCTTCCTCCACGGTCAGATCGCTGCGCACGGTCGCCCCACTGCGACCCTTCAGAGCGCTGGGACCGCTGCGGCGACCCGCTCCAGCCGCCACGTCCGCTACCACCAGCGCCAGGAGCACCGGCACGACCACCTGGGGGCCGCGAACCACCGCGCTGCTGGCTGCTGGACGCTGCACCGGAGGACCGGCCCGCGCCGCCACGGCCTGAAGGCGCGCCGCGGTCTCCCGAGCGGGGGCCGCCCGAGTGCGGAGTCGACGTCCTGTCACTCCTGCGCTGCTCGTCGTCCTGCACGGGGTCCTCCTCGAAGTCCTGGGGTGGTGGCCAACGCATCAAGGGGGATCGTCCACTGCTCCTGCGCAGTGGACGATCCCCCTCGACGAAAGGATGTCCGGCGGTGACCTACTCTCCCACCCAGCTTCCCGGGCAGTACCATCGGCGCAGGTGAGCTTAGCTTCCGGGTTCGGAATGGGACCGGGCGTTTCCCCACCGCTATGACCGCCGT
>NZ_VKAC01000016.1 GCF_008041935.1 Quadrisphaera setariae | reverse complement strand
GGTTCCTGGGGTGGTGGGGGCAGGTGGCGGCGTCTCCTGGGGGCGCTCATCCACCTCGCTCATGCTCGTGATCTTACCGTACAGGTGTTCGGATCAACAAGTCCTGGTGTGCCTGTGACCTGCGCTTGAGCGGCTCGAGGCATCCTCCTGCTGGTCCTGCCGGATGCTGACGCACTCCACTGCGTCGGCGACCTCCACGCGCCCCTGGGAGCCGCGCCGGCCGAGCCCCGCTGCACCGCACGGCCCCTCGCCGAGCGGACCCTGGCGATGACGCGACCTAGGCTGGTGCGGTGAGCGTCGCCCTCGGCATCCCCCGGCTGCGCAGCGCCGCGCCGACCGGGAGCGGTGGCCCGGCCGCAGCTGACCTCATCACTCCCCTGCCCGCTGACCGCCCGCCCGTCGCATCAGCGCCCGGGCTGCTCGACAAGCACGGCCGCACCGCCACGGACCTGCGCGTGAGCCTCACGGACCGCTGCAACCTGCGGTGCACGTACTGCATGCCGCCGGAGGGCCTCGACTGGACCCCGGCGAGCCAGCTCCTCAGCGACGACGAGGTCGTCCGCCTCATCACCGTCGCCGTGGAGCACCTCGGCGTCGACGAGGTCCGCTTCACCGGCGGTGAGCCGCTGCTGCGCAAGGGCCTGGAGCGGATCGTGGCCGCCACCTCCGCGCTGCGCACCGCTGACGGTCGTGCACCCGAGACGTCGCTGACCACCAACGCCCTCGGCCTGGAGCGCCGGGCCGCCGCCCTGGCCTCCGCTGGTCTGACCCGCGTCAACGCCTCCCTCGACACCCTCCGGGCCGAGCGCTTCGCGCAGATCACCCACCGCGACCGGCTCGGCGACGTCCTCGCCGGCCTGCGGGCCGCTGCCGACGCGGGGCTCGGTCCCGTCAAGGTCAACGCGGTCCTCCTGCGCGGCGTCAACGACGACGAGGCCCCGGACCTGCTCGAGTGGGCCCTGCACGAGGGCTACCAGCTGCGCTTCATCGAGCAGATGCCGCTGGACCCGCACGGCGCGTGGGACCGCTCGCAGATGGTCGACGCCGCCGAGGTGCTCGCCTCGTTGGCCGCGCGCTTCGGACTGCAGCCCGAGCCGAGCTCGGTGCGCGGCTCCTCTCCCGCCGAGCTGTGGCACGTGCGCCGCCTCGACAGTTCCGGCGCGCCCTCGGACGGCGAGGCCCTCGGCACGGTGGGTGTCATCGCCTCGGTGACGCGCCCGTTCTGCGCCGACTGCGACCGCACCCGCCTGACCGCCGACGGGCAGGTGCGCGAGTGCCTGTTCGGCTCCCGCGAGCACGACCTGCGCGCACTCCTGCGCTCCGGCGCGACCGACGAGCAGGTGGCCGACGCCTGGCGCGGCGCCATGTGGGGCAAGGTCGCCGGGCACGGCAGCGACGACCCGGCCGCGGTGGGCTTCGGGCAGCGCCCCACCCGCCCGATGAGCGCGATCGGCGGCTGAGGTGGAGCTGCAGGTGCGCTACTTCGCAGGTGCGGCCGCCGCCGCCGGGATCGACGAGGAGCTGGTGGAGGTCGACGACGGCGCCACGGCCGCGCAGCTCGTCACCGCGCTCGCCCAGCGGCACCCCCGCCTGGTGCCGGTGCTGGAGGTCGCCAGCCTCCTGGCCGACGAGGTGGCCGTCCGCGACCGCGGCGCGGTGCTCGCGGCCCCCGCCGGTGGGCAGCGCCTGCAGGTCGACGTCCTGCCGCCTTTCGCCGGCGGCTGACCGCGCCTCACGGCGCCGGCGCGGTGGCCGTCTCGGAGGGGTCTGGGGACGACGACGGCGGTGCGGCCGTCGAGGCGGTCGACGCCCCGGGCGTGGTCTCGGCGGGCGGAGGCGCGGCGGTGGACGTCGAGGCGGCGCTCGAGGGCGGAGCTGATGGCGTGCGGCCTGACGGCGGTGTCGCTGACGGCTCGCGGGTCGGCGTGACCGATGGCGCCCGTGTGTGCGTCGGTGGAGATGACTGCGCCTGCTCGGGTGCATCCGCCGCTGGTGGTCGCTGCGCCGCGGACAGCGCGTCCGTCGATGTGGCCGTCGGTGTGGCCGTCGGGTGGTGCTCAGGGGGTGTGCTCCACGTCCCTGCGGAGACGCTCGCGCGGACCACGGCCGTGCTGCTCAGCTCCGCCCGGGTGGTGCCCGTGCTCGCCAGCCAGCAGCCCAGCGCCAGGGCGCTGAGCGCGGTGACCAGCGGCAGGCCGGTGAGGCGGGGCGCGCTCATGCCCTCAGGCGCGGGGAACCGGGGCCGAGGGGCGCCGAGAGGGGGCCGCTGCGCTGCACGTCGGCGGCGGCGAGCGCCCGGAACCGGGCCACCGCCTCGTCCACCAGCGCCGGAGCAGCGGTGACCGCCACGCTGACGGTGGTGTCCGTGGTGGCCAGCACCGTGCCGGCGCAGGCCTCGAGGGCGCGCTCGAAGGCGTCGACGTCGAGGTCGTCCCCGACCTCCAGCGTCACCACGGCGAGCTCGCGGCTCGCCGTGCGCCCCGTCCACCCGACCGCTCCTGCGGCGGCCGTCCGGGCCGGCGCCTCGCGCCGCCGGTCGCGGACGACCGCGGCCACCTGGCAGCAGGCGTAGACGAGCAGACCGGCCCCTGCCAGCAGGACCGCCACCACGCGCTCGGGGAGCCCGCCGACGCTGCCGCGCAGCAGGTCGCTGGCGTACCCGACCCACGGCACGGAGTACCAGAGCTGGCCGCGGACGGCGGCGGCCGGGACGGGCAGGTCGTCGTCGTCGTTGGCGTCGCCGCGGGTGGTGAGCTGCAGCGCGCCGGCCGCGTCGTGCCCGGTGCCCACCACGCGGTGCGTGATGAGCGCTCCCCCGCCGGCCACCTCGTAGGTGACCACGTCACCGACGTGCAGCGAGGCCGGGTCCACCGGGCGCACCACGGCCACCGACCCCGCGGGCATGCCCGGGGCCATGCTGCCGGTGAGCACCACCAGGGACGTCGCCCCCGTCAGGCGCGGCACCACCGCGGTGGCGGCGAGCGCCGCCAGCACCACCGCGAGGGTGAGCGCGGCCACCGCCGTGGACGCCGCGCGCAGGGTCCGGCGCGCCGCACCCTGCGCCACGGCTGCTGCGGGCCGCGCCACCACGGCGGTGTGCCGGCCCGTGCGCGCCGACGGCGACGCGCGCACGGTCAGGCCCCGGCTGCGGCCGCGGTCGCGGTGCTGGTCGCCGTGCTGGTCGACGTGGCCGTCGAGGTCGTGCTCGGCGCGACGACCTGCGCGAGGCGCAGCCGCACGTCGAAGTCGGCGGTGTCGCCCTGCACGGCGTTGTTGTCGTCGCGCAGCGGCAGGGTCAGCGTCACGCGCACGCACGCGGCGCCCTTGGCGGGCACCGGCGGGAGGGCGGAGAAGTCCCAGTACCGCGGCCCGTTGACCACGGCCGCGAGCGAGGAGGGGTCGGCGAGGTAGGTCTCGAGCGTGGTCGACGTCGTCGTCGAGCCGGGGGCGTTGACCGTCTTGGTGGTGGTCACCGGCGCCACCGGCACCGGGCCCACGAGCACACCGGCCTTGCCGCTGGCAGCGGCGGTGGCGGCGGGGCAGCGCGCGTCGACGCTGCTGCCGTCCACCGCGGGGAACGCCACCGCCGACACGACCGCCTGGTTGGCGAGGTCGCCGAGGCCGCCGGCGTTGCTGCTGCAGTCGGCGTCGAAGAGCACCTCGTCACCGCTGCAGCCGTTCTCGCGGTTGACGAGGTTGCCCAGCGACACCCCCACCGAGGACGGCGCAGCGCTGCTGTTCTGCACGAGGTAGGTCTGGGAGACCCCCGGCCCGCCCGGCACGAGCGCGCCGCCGCTGGCGGCGCCCGCCGTCGCAGCCCCGGCGGAGAAGCCGGCCGCGGTGACGCGGGAGGCGGAGACCGTGCTCGTGGAGGAGAACGCGGCGTACGTGGTGCCCGCACCGAGGAGCGCCAGCGCGCCGCCGCCCGCCAGGGCGGCCTTGAGGATCCTGCCGTTCATGGGGTCCAGGGTCGAGCGCCTGCGGGGACGGGGTCATCCCCGAAATCGATGAAGCTCAGGCGGCGTCGCGCGCCCACCCCGCGCGCCGGGCCGCCGCTGCGGCCGCCAGCTGCGAGCGCACCCCCAGCTTGGTGAGGACGGCGCGGATTTGGCTGCGCACGGTCGCCTCCGACACGCACGCCCCCGCGGCGATGTCCGCGGCGGCCACCCCCTCCACCAGCGCGTCCAGCACCGCCCGCTCGCGGGGGGTGAGCGCGCGGAACGGCGCCAGGCGCTGCGCCTCCTCGCGCTCGGCGCGGTCGGCGGCCACGAGCAGCGCCGCCCGCTCGCGGGCGCGCAGCACGTCCTCCCCCGCCGCGACGGCCTCCACCGCCGCCACCAGGTCCGGCAGGGGCCGCTGCTTGGAGACCACCGCCCAGGCGCCCGAGCGCAGGCAGCGCCCCCAGCGGGCGCGGTCCTCCTCGGCGGTGAGCACGAGCACGGGCGCCACGGGGGCCAGCTCGCCGACCAGCCGGTCTCCCCCGGTGGGGTCGCCGGCCCCGAGGTGGAGGTCGACGACGACGACGGCCGGCGGGTCCGCGGCCAGCTCCGCCACCAGCTCCCCGTGCAGGTCGGGGCCGCGCGGCGGCGGGTGCACCTCGGCCGCGAGCCCGGAGGCGGCCAGGGACGCCGCGAGCGCCTGGGCGAGCAGCTGGTGGTCGTCGACCAGCACGACGCGTCGTCGCGTCACCGTGCGGTCACCTCCTCGGGGAGATCGGCGGGGAGATCGGCGGGGACGGGGAGGCGGAGCTCGAAGCGGGCCCCGCGGTCTGACTCGACGAGCCGCAGCGAGCCGCCGTCGGCCTCGGCGAGGGTGCGGGCGGAGGCCAGCCCCAGGCCCTGCCCGGGCGTGGCCTGCGACAGGCGCGCGCCGGGGCGGAAGACCGCTTCGCGCGCGACCGCGGGGACGCCGGGCCCGTCGTCGTGGACGACGAGGAGCGCCGCGCCGTCGTCGTCGTGCCCGCCGGCGGAGACGCTGAGCGTCACGGCGGCGCCGGGCGCGTGCCGGGCGGCGTTGTCGAGGAGGTTGGAGACCGCCCGGCGCACCGCGTCGGGGTGGCCGAGGGCGTGGACCGGCGGCCCCGGAGGTGGACCGGTGAGGTCGAGGCCGCGGGCCCGCCAGGCGGCCACCAGGGGGGTCAGGGCCTCGCGCAGGTCGACGACGCCGGGCCGGTCCGGGCCCGCGGCGGGGGGGCCGTCGCCGAGCAGGCGCTCGACGCGACCGAGCTCGGAGCGCAGGGCAGCGGCCAGCGCGCGCTGCGCGGCGGGGTCGAGCACGCCCGGCTGCTCGCCGGTGAGCACGGCGCTGGCCGCGCGGACGGCGGCGAGGGCGCTGCGGGCGTCGTGGCGTCGCGCGCGGTCGTGCTCGGCGTCGGCGGCGGAGCGCTGGAGCCCGGCGACGGCGCGCAGACCGCGCAGGCGCTGGGAGCTGAGGGAGGAGCGCAGGCTGCGGGCGGCGAGCACGAGGGCCGTCCCGCTGGCCGACCCGAGGACCGCGGGCCACGCCACGGCCCACGGTGCGTGCCCCAGCGAGGCCGGCGGTGGCAGCGCGGGCAGCCAGCCCATCCCGGCCAGGGCCGCGGCGCCGGCCCCGGCCGCGAGCACGAGGCCGCTGCCGGCGAGCACCGCGGCGGCCGGGCGGAGGTCGGTGTCGACCTCCGCGCCCCGGCTGGCGGCGCCGGCGTGCGGGACGGCGGCGAGCAGGCCCGCGGCGAGGGCCACGGCCGTGACCGGTGCGGTGGCGGCAGCGGGCGCGGCGCTGGTGGCCAGCCACGCCACGAGCGGTCCGGTCCCGCCGGCGAGGGCCAGCGCGACGGCGGCGTGCGCCGGCCTGGCACGACCGCCCACGCGCCAGGCGCACAGCAGCAGCACGGTGGCGACCACCAGGGGGGCCGCACCGACCACCGCGGCCAGCGCCGCCTGGGCGTCCGGGCCCGTCGCGGCGTCCACGAGCGCAGCGGCACCGGCGCCCCCTGCCGCGGCGAGGACCACCGGCGACCGGTCGTGGGCGCCAGGGGGGATGCTCGGACGACGGTCGGGACCGCGGTACGGACCGCCCACCCTCCACCTCCAGTCACATCCGTCACACCAGTCACGGATGACGGTAGGGAGGGAAGGCCCTCGGATCGCGCAGGCGCGCCGGAGGACGTCAGGGGCAGGCGACCCACTCGTCGGTGCCGTCAGCGAGGAACTGGTGCTTCCAGACCGGCAGCCGGTCCTTCACCTCGTCGACGAGCGCCGCCGCGGCGGTGAACGCCTCGCCCCGGTGGGCCGCGGACACCGCCACGGCGAGCGCCACGTCCCCCACCGCGAGCGGGCCGATCCGGTGCGAGACCGCGACGGCGTCCACGGGGTGCCGCGACGCGACGTCGGCGACGACGTCGGCCAGGACGCGGACGGCGGTGGGGTGCGCCACGTAGACGAGGCGGTCCACGGCGGCGCCGTGGTCGTGGTCGCGCACCACCCCGGAGAACGTCACGACGGCACCGGCGGCGCGGCTGCCGACGAGGTCGGCGTGGGCGTCCACGTCGAGGGGCGCGTCGGTGACCGCGGCCAGCGCCACGCGGCGGGCGGGCTCGTCGAGGCGGGCCGGCGGGTGCTCGGCGGGGGCTGTCACGGGGCCAGGGTAGGTCGGGCGTCGACGTCCTCCCCGCCGTCCAGGTCACCGCACTCCACCAGGCGGGCGCCGGCGTCGCGGAGGTACGGGCCCGCGCCGCGGTCACCGCGGGCCGCGGCGGCGGCCGCCGACCAGTGCGCGCGCCCGAGGAGCACGGGGTGGCCGGGCCGGCCGCCGTAGGTGGCGCGGGCCAGCGCGGACGGGGTGGGACGCGGGGTGGGAACGGCGCCGAGCACCCGGCGCACGACGTCGGGGCGCAGTCCCGGGGTGTCCACCAGCGCCACGAGCGCCGCCGCGACCGGGGGCTCGGCCGCGGCGAGGGCGGCCAGGCCCGCCCGCAGGGACGCGCTCATCCCGTCGGCCCAGTCCTGCGCGACGACGACGTCCGCTCCGGGGGGCACCAGCTGCCGCGCGGACCCGGCCTGCGCGCCGAGCACCACGAGCACCCGGTCGCAGCCGCCGTCGCGCAGCGCCCGGACGCGCTGGACGAGCCACGGCTCGCCGTCGTCGTCGCGCGCGAGCGCCTTGGGGCCGCCGAAGCGCGTGCCCGCGCCGGCCGCGAGCAGGACGGCGGTGGTGCCGGCCGGGTCCGGCCAGTCCGGCGGCTGCCGGCGGGCGCCCTCCCGCTTGGCGCGCTGGCTGACGCGCAGTCCGGAGGCGCGCAGGCGGCGGGTGAGCTCGCGCCCTCCCACCTGCTCGGCGCCGGCGGCGACGAGCGCCGGGACCAGGACGTCCGGCACGTCGTAGTGGTCGGCGTCGAAGCTGCGGGCGGGGACGCCCGCCGCGCGAGCGAAGGCGTGCAGCTCGGCCAGGGAGGCGTCGCTGACCAGGTGCGCCCACAGGCGCCCGTGCGCGGGCCAGCGCGCGTCGTCGACCAGCACCGCCACGGCGCGAGACTACGTCCGCGCGGTGCTGGTGACCCCTTCGGCCGCCGTCACTTCACCGCACCCGCGACGCCGTCGGCGACGAACCACCGGGAGAGGAAGAGGAACGCCACCATGATCGGGATGATCGCCATCAGCGCTCCGGCCATGACCATGCTGTAGTCGGTGCCGAAGCTGACGTTGAGCTGCGCCAGGGACGTCTGCAGCGTCTGGACCTCCGGGTTCACCAGCACGATGAGTGGCCAGACGTAGTCGTTCCACGCGGCGACGAAGGTGTAGATCGCCAGGAAGGCCAGTCCGGGGCGGGCCGTCGGAACGGCCACGTGCCACCACTGCCGGAAGAAGCCGCAGCCGTCGAGCCGGGCGGCGTCGAGCACCTCGTCGGGCACGGACGTCGACATGTACTGGCGCATCCAGAACACGCCGAAGGCGTTGGCGAGGGCCGGGACCACCAGCGCCTGGAGCTGGCCGGTCCAGCCCAGCTCGCGCATGATCAGGAACTGGGGGATCAGCGACAGCTGGGCGGGCAGCATGAAGAGCAGCAGGAGCAGCCCGAAGAGCACGCGACGCCCGGGGAACTCGAACTTGGCGAACGCGAAGGCCGCCAGGGAGTCCAGGGTGAGCACCAGCACCGTGGTGACCACGGCCACCAGCGCGGTGTTGGCCAGCGCCCCGAAGAAGTCGATCCGCGCGAAGACGTTGGCGATGTTCTCCGCCAGGTGCGTGCCCGGCACCAGCTTCGGAGGTGTCGAGAAGATGTCCCGCGTGGTGTTGGTCGCCATGACCACCGACCAGTAGAACGGGAACAGCGCTGCGACCACGCCGACCCAGAGCACCAGGTGCGGGAGGAGCGACCGGCGCCGGGCGGCGCCGCTCGGACGCCGCTTCGGCGCTGGGGCGGCGACGCCGGCGGAGCCCTCGGGTCCAGGGAGGGTGGGCACGGCCATCAGTGGTCATCTCCGGTGCGGGCGAGGCGGAAGTTGATGACGACGAACACGAGCACGACGGCGAAGACGCCCATGGCGATGGCGGCGCCGTAGCCGTAGTCGTTGTTGTTGAAGGCCTGCTGGTAGAAGTACAGGACCATCGTCAGCGCGCCCTGGCCAGGGCCGCCGGAGTTGGGGTTGACCGCCGTGTTGGAGCCGAAGAGCACCTGCGGCTCGGTGAACGTCTGCAGCGTGGTGATGGTCGAGATGACGGTGGTGAAGAGGATCACCGGGCGCAGCAGCGGCAGCGTGATGGACCAGAACTGCCGCACCGGGCCGGCGCCGTCGAGCGCCGCGGCCTCGTAGACGTCACCGGGGATGGCCTGCATGCCCGCCAGGTAGAGGATCGCGTTGTAGCCGCACCACTGCCAGGTGATGAGGATCGCGACCACCGCCTTCATCGCCCACGGGTCGGTGAGCCACGGGACCCCCGAGAGGCCCAGACCTTCGAGCACCTGGTTGATCAAGCCGAACTGCTCGCTGAAGAGCGCTCCGAAGAACAGGGTCACGGCCACGATCGAGGTGACGTTGGGCAGGAAGTACGCCAGCCGGTAGAACGACTTCAGCCGGGTGACGCTGTTGATCATCGCGGCGATCACGATGGCCATCGCCAGCATCGGGAAGGTGCCGAGCACCCAGATCAGGAGGCTGTTGACGATGGCGCGGCGGAACGTCGCGTCCTGGGCCAGGAACTCGTAGTTCCGGAGCCCCACGAACTCAGAGGCGCCGATCCCGCCCAGCACGCTGTACTTCTGGAAGGACAGCCAGATCGAGAAGACGACCGGGACCAGCACGAAGACGCCGAAGAGGACGAAGAACGGAGCGATCGCCAGGTAGACCGGGCCGAGCCGCTGCTGCGACCCGCCCGTGCGGGCCGGACGGACGAGGCGCTTCCGCCTCCCCCGCCCCGCCGACGCAGCCAGCGCCCCCGGGTCCCTGCGCCCAGGAGCACCCGAGGGCGCGGTGAGCGTCATCTCACTGCACGCCGGCGCGCTGGGCGATCTGCTTGGCAGCGGAGACCGCATCGTTCCAGGCCGCGGTCGCGTCCTTGCCGCCCTCGACGTTCGACAGCTCCGTGTAGTACGGCGCGGCGATCGCAGCGTTGTTCGCGTCGTCGTAGACCGTCGGGAGCGCCTCAGCGGCCGGGCCGAAGACCTCGATGGTGGCCTGGCCGCCGTAGAACTCCTGTCCGGCGGTGAGGGCCGGCAGGTCGTACGCGGCGAGCGTGGCCGGGAAGACGCTGGCGTCGGTGAAGCTCTTGGCGGCGTTCTCCGGCGTGAGCAGCGTCTTGATGAACTCGAAGGAGGCCTTCGGGTTGCGGCAGGCGGTGGTCAGCGTGAGGAACGAGCCGCCGATGTTGGCCGGGCCGTCGGGGCACTGCGTGACGCGCCACTTGCCCGAGGTGTCGGGGGCGCCGGAAGCGATGTCGAGGCCGAACCAGGCCGGGCCGACGTGGCCGACGATGGTGCCGGCGGCGAGGGCCTGGTTGTAGCCGGTGCCGTCGAACACGGCGCCGGAGACGCCGTCGGTGTGGGCCTGCACGGCCAGGTCCCAGCTCTTCTTGACCGCGTCGGACTCACCGCCCCAGGCGCCGTCCTCGGTGACGAAGGTGGAGGGCTGCTGGGCGAGGGCGACGGCGAAGATGTCGGTGGTGTTGCGCACCGAGGCGGCGCCGGTGGCGGCCTTGACCTTCTTGGCGGCGTCGAACCAGCCGTCCCAGGTCTTGACGGCCTCGCCGGCGGCGGTCGGGTCGGTGGGCAGGCCCGCCGCGGCGAAGGAGTCCTCGCGGTAGTACGTGGCAGTGGGGCCGAGGTCGATCGGGAGACCGATCTGCTTGCCGTCCTTCGTGGTGGCCGCAGCGTACTTGGCCGCCGAGAACGAGCTGGCGATGTCCTTGGCGCCGAGGTCGTTCAGGTCGAGGAAGGCGTCGGCCTGGGTGAGGAAGGAGGGCATGTCCTCGCCCTTGACCCCAGTGATGTCCGGCACGGACTGGCCGGCCGACAGCGTGGTGGTCAGCTTCTGCTTGAAGTCACCGCCGATGATCGAGGGGGTGATCGTGATGCCGGTCTGCGCGGCGGCGACGTCCTTCACCACGGTGTCGGAGATGGCGCCTGCCCAGTACCAGAAGGCCAGCTCCTTGCCGTCTCCGTCTCCGCCACCGGCAGCACCGCTGGACCCGCAGGCCGTCAGCGCCCCCGTGCCGGCCAGGCCGAGCAGGCCGGAGGTGAGGAGGAAGGACCTGCGGGACACGTTCACGTGACGCTCCTGGGGTGAGCCGGCGCTGGCTGACCGCTGCGCTCGCTTCTGAACGATTCTGAAGGAGTTTGGCGATCCGTGGGGGGAAGTTAGCCTTCACGTGAAGAAGTTCGCAAGGTACTGTCCGCAACATGCTCGCCGAGCGCCGTCAGCAGATGATCCTCAGCATCGTCAGGTCCGACGGGCCGGTGTCCATCACCACGCTGGTCGACAAGCTCGGCCAGAGCGCCGCCACCATCCGCCGAGACCTCATCGCGCTCGACGAGGAGGGGCTGCTCAAGCGCGTCTACGGGGGCGCCGCCCCCCTCCCGGACGAGCGCGACGAGCCCTTCGCGCAGGTCGCGGACGTGCACGTGCCCGAGAAGCGCGCCATCGCGGCCGCCTGCGCCGCCCTCGTGCAGGACGGCCAGACGGTGCTGCTCGACATCGGCACCACCGCGCACCAGGTCGCGTCGCTGCTGCACGGTCGCTCGATCACCGTGGTCACCACGAACATGGCCGTCTTCGACGAGCTCCGCGACGACGACGACGTCGAGCTGGTCGTCCTGGGTGGCGTCCACCGGCGCCAGTACCGCTCGCTGGTCGGCTTCCTCGCCGAGGACGCCCTGCGCCAGGTGCGCGCCGACGTGCTGGTGCTGGGCACGAGCGGTATCGGCCCCGACGGGTCCGTGATGGACACGACGATCGTCGAGGTGCCCATCAAGCGCGCCATGATCGCCGCCAGCGAACGCGTGGTGCTCGCCGCTGACGCCTCCAAGTTCCCCGGCTCCGGCGTCGCCCGCGTGTGCGGTGCGAGTGCGCTCGACGTCGTCGTCACCGGCGAGGACGCAGATCCCGCCACCTGCGCCGCCCTGGGGGCCGCCGGCGTCGAGCTGCTCCGGGTGCCCGCCGCCGCGCCGGCCACCGGCCGTCTCACCGCCGTCTGAGAAGCCCGCCCCCCCACGCCTGAGAACCACCGACTGAGGAGTCCCGTGCACGACGACACCCGCCACGTCGCGAAGCGCGTCGAGCGCATCCTGCTCGAGCGCATCGTCCCGGCGGTCTACCGCGAGACCACCCCGCTGCAGCTGGAGGTCTGGCACGTCCCCGGCGAGCCCGTCCCGGTCTCCGACGCGCTGAGCGCCACCTACGAGCCGTTCTCTGCTGGCACCCGCTGGGGGCGGCCGTGGTCGACCAGCTGGTTCAGGCTGCGTGGGACCGTGCCGGAGGCGTGGGCCGGGCAGCGCGTCGAGGCGGTCATCGACCTCGGCTTCGTGGGCGACTGGCCGGGCAACCAGGCCGAGGGCCTCGTGCACACCGCCGAAGGCGTGCCGGTCAAGGGCGTCGCGCCGCGCAACCAGTACGTGCCGATCGCCCGCCCCGCCGCCGGCGGGGAGCGCGTCGACCTGCTGCTCGAGGCCGCCGCCAACCCCGACATCCTCGCCGGGGGCATGGTGCCGACGCCGCTGGGCCACCCCGACACGGCGGGAACGGACCCGATCTACACGTTCACGAAGGCCGACCTGGCCGTCCTGGACGAGGAGGTCTACGCCCTCCAGCTCGACGTCGAGGTGGCCCGCGAGCTGGCCGAGGAGCTGGCCGCCGGTGACCCGCGCCGCGCGGAGCTGCTCTTCGCCTTGGAGCGCTGCGTCGACGCGCTCGACCTCGGCGACGTCTCCGGCACCGCCGCCGCAGCGCGCACGGTGCTGGCCCCGGCGCTGGCCAAGCCCGCCACCGCCAGCGCCCACGTGGTCTCCGCCGCCGGTCACGCCCACATCGACTCCGCGTGGCTGTGGCCGCTGCGCGAGACGATGCGCAAGAACAGCCGCACCTTCTCCAACGTCACGGCGCTCGCCGAGGAGTACCCCGACCTCGTCTTCGCGTGCTCCTCCGCGCAGCAGTACGCGTGGACGCAGGAGCGCTACCCCGTCGTCTTCGAGCGGATCAAGAAGGCCATCGCCGACGGCACGTGGGCGCCCGTGGGCGGCCAGTGGGTCGAGGCCGACGGCAACCTGCCCGGCGGCGAGGCCCTCGCCCGGCAGATCGTCGTCGGGACGAAGTACTTCCGCGAGCAGCTCGGCGTGGAGCCCCACGGCGTGTGGCTGCCCGACTCCTTCGGGTACACCGCCGCCTACCCGCAGCTGGCGCGCCTCGCCGGCTTCGACTGGTTCCTCACCCAGAAGATCTCCTGGAACGAGACCAACAAGTTCCCCCACCACTCCTTCTGGTGGGAGGGCATCGACGGGTCGCGGATCTTCACGCACTTCCCGCCCGCCGACACCTACAACGGCAACTTCGACGGCGCCGAGCTGGCCCACGTGGTGCGGAACTTCCAGGACAAGGGACGAGCGACGACGTCGCTGTACCCGTTCGGCCACGGCGACGGCGGCGGCGGCCCCACCCGCGAGATGGTGGAGAAGGCGCGCCGCACCGCCGACCTCGAGGGCAGCCCCCGCGTGGTCATCGAGCACCCCGACGCGTTCTTCGCCCGCGCGCAGGCCGAGTACGCCGACGCGCCCGTCTGGTCCGGTGAGCTGTACCTCGAGCTGCACCGCGGCACGTACACGTCCCAGGCGAAGACGAAGCGCGGCAACCGCCGCAGCGAGCACCTGCTGCGCGAGGCCGAGCTGTGGGCCACCGCCGCCGTCCTCGGCTCGGGCGCCGCCTACCCGGAGGGCGAGCTGGACGCGCTGTGGAAGACGGTGCTGCTGCACCAGTTCCACGACATCCTCCCCGGCTCCTCCATCGCCTGGGTCCACCGCCAGGCCGAGGAGACCTACGGCCGCGTGGCCGCCGAGCTGAGCGCGCTCGTCGAGGGTGCCGCCTCCGCCCTGTCCGCGGGCAGCGGCCTGTCCCTGCTCAACACCTCCCCGCTGCCGTTCCGCGGCGTAGCGGTGCTGCCGGAGGGCACGCCGCTCGTGGCGGACGGCGCCGCCGGCGCCCAGCGCCTCGCCGACGGGCGCGTCGCCGTGGCGGCGACCGTCGCCGCGCAGGCCGCAGCGCCCGTGGTCGCGGACGGCCGCAGCGGCGACGCCGGTGTCGAGGTGGAGCAGCGCGACGGCCTGACCCTGCTGGACAACGGGGTGCTGCGCGTCGCCGTCGACGGCGACGGGCTGCTGCCGTCCGTCGTCGACGTCGCCTCCGGGCGCGAGCTCGTGGCGGTGGGGCACCGGGCCAACCTGCTGCAGCTCCACACCGACTTCCCCAAGTACTGGGACGCCTGGGACGTCGACGCCCACTACCGCCGCCAGGTGACCGACCTGGTGGACGCGGACTCCGTCGAGGTGGTCGACTCCGGCCCGCTCGTGGCGTCGGTCAAGGTGGTCCGCACCTTCGGCGCGAGCCGCCTGGAGCAGCTGCTCGTGCTGCGCGCCGGCTCGGACCGCCTCGAGGTCGAGACCGACGTCGACTGGCACGAGCGCGAGAAGATGCTCAAGGCCGCCTTCCCGCTCGACGTGCACGCCGAGCGGTTCTCCTCCGAGATCCAGTTCGGGCACGTCGTGCGGCCCACGCACACCAACACCAGCTGGGACGCCGCCCGCTTCGAGGTGGCCGCGCACCGCTGGGTGCACGTGGGCGAGCCGGGCTTCGGCGTCGTCGTCGCCAACGACTCCACCTACGGCCACGACGTCACCCGCTCCGCGGTGGGCGGCGGCCCCGGGGAGCCCGCGAGCACGTGCACCACGGTGCGCCTGTCGCTGCTGCGCGCGCCCCGCGTGCCCGACCCCGAGGCCGACCAGGGCACCCACCGCTTCACCTACGCGGTGGCGCCCGCCGCCACGCCGCGCGAGGCCCTGCGCCACGGGTACGAGCTGAACCTGCCCGTGCGCGCGGTCGCGGGGTCGGTGTCCGTGCCGTCCGTGGCGACGACGACGAGCGGCGACGCTCTGGTCGAGTCGGTGCGCCTGGCCGACGACGGCTCCGGTGACGTGCTGCTGCGCGTCTACGAGCCGACCGGCGCCCGCGGTGCGAGCACGCTCCACCTGGGCTTCCCGGCGGGCGCCGTGCGCGTGGCGGACCTGCACGGCACGGCGCTGGCCGGCGAGAGGGCCGCCCAGCTCGACGTCTCCGCCGCCGGTGACGTCCAGCTGGACCTGCGCCCGTTCCAGGTGCTGACCCTCCGGGTGTCGCGCGCCTGACTCCGTCTCCCCGTCCGTGATCATGGACCTCCGAAGCACTTTCCCGCCGTGATCATGGACTTCCCGAGCACTTTCCGACCGTGATCATGGGCGCCCGGCCACCTGCGTGGTGACCGGGCGCCCTTCGCAGGAAGAGGCACCCCGTGGCCATGTTCGACCCCACCGCGCAGCGGCCTGCCGCCTACCAGCGGTTCCTGCGCCCGGTGCCGGAGTGGTTCGCCGGCGCCGGGCTCGGGATCTTCGTCCACTGGGGCGCCTACTCGGTGCCCGCGTGGGCGGTGCCGCTCGGCGAGCACGGCAGCCACCACGACGACTGGTTCCTCCGCAACCCCTACGCCGAGTGGTACGCCAACACCATCCGCATCCCCGGCTCCCCCGCGGCGCAGCACCACCGCGAGGACTACGGCGACGCCCCCTACGACGACTTCCTGGACGCCTGGCGCGCCGAGGCCTTCGACGCCGACGCGCTCGTGGCCCTCTTCGCCCGCGTCGGCGCCCGCTACGTGGTGCCCACCACCAAGCACCACGACGGCATCGCCCTCTGGGACGCGCCCAGCACCGGCACGCGCAACACCGTGGCCCGCGGCCCGCGTCGCGACCTGGTCGCGGAGTTCGAGCGGGCGACGCGCGCGGCCGGTCTGCGCTTCGGGGTCTACTACTCCGGCGGCCTGGACTGGCACGCCGCCGACACCGGGCCCATCTGGGACGCCGACGACGACTCCGGAGCCCGTCCCCTGGACGCCGAGTACGCCGCCTACGCGTCCGCGCACGTGCGGGACCTCATCGAGCGGTACGCCCCCGACGTGCTGTGGGGCGACATCGACTGGCCCGACGCCGGCAAGCCCGAGGGCCCGCTGTCGTTCGCGCACGTGCTCGACGCCTTCTACGCCAGGTGTCCCGAGGGCGTCGTCAACGACAGGTGGGGCCTGACCCACTGGGACTTCCGCACCAGCGAGTACCAGGCCGGCACCGCCCTCGAGGGCGACCAGGCGTGGGAGAACTGCCGCGGGATCGGCCTGTCGTTCGGCTACAACCGGAACGAGGGCTCGGAGCACCACCTCGACGGACCAGCTGCGGTGCGCCACCTCGTGGACGTCGTCTCCCGCGGCGGCAACCTGCTGCTGAACGTCGGGCCCGACGCGGCCGGGCGCATCCCCGAGCTGCAGCTGCGGTGCCTGGAGGGGCTCGCGGCGTGGATGGCCGTGAACAGCCGGGCCGTGCACGACACGCGGCCGCTGCCGGCCGACGTCGCGGCCAGCTCCGAGGGCGACGGGCACTGGGTCCGGTGGACGGCGAGCCGTGACGGCGCGCACGCGTTCGCCGTCGTCGACGGCGCTGCCGGCGAGGTCAGGCTCGCGGCACGCGCCGGTGCGCTGCAGCTCGACGGCGCCCGTCTCCTGGGCGGTGGACCTGTGGCGGCACGGGCCGTGGACGGCGTCGTCGTCGTCGACCTCCCTGCGCGGGGAACAGCGACAGGGCCTCTCGTCGTGGAGCTCCCCCTCACCACTCGTGGGTGAGGTCGCGGGTGGGGCCGGAGCTGTCGACGTCGGTGCGGGCGCCGACCTCGTGGTCGGTGGTCCAGGAGCCTCGTGAGACGCCCAGGAGCCGGAGCAGCAGCGGGGTGACCTGCTCGCTGCGCAGCGTCGTCGGCAGCTCGGTCTGGGTGAGGTCTCCCCCCACCTCGTGGAGCAGGAGGAACGAGCGGCGGACCTCCACCTCGTCCTCGCCGTGGCCGCCCTCGGGCTTGTGCCCGTGGTCGGTGGTGACGGCGACGAGCCAGCGCTCGCCCAGCTGCTCGTGCCGCTCGGCGACGGCCTTGACGAGGTGGCGGACGTGCTCGTCCACCTCGCTGATCGCCCCGCGGTACTCGGGCCCGGTGCAGCCGTGGTCGTGACCGGCCTCGTCGACGCCCTCGAAGTGGACGAAGCCCGCGTCGGGTCCCTCGTGGTCGAGCACCCACGCGGCCTTCGTGCGCACCTGGCGGTCGGCGGAGCGGCAGCCCTCGGCGAAGTCGGTCGCCTTCACCAGCACGTGCTGGCCGGACAGCTGCTGGTCGACGCGCTGGTGGATGACCGGCCCCGGCCCGCTCGGGTCCACCAGCGCCGCCCACGTGCAGGCGGCGAAGGTCCGAGCACGCGGGTCGGCGAACCACACCTGCGACAGCACGTCGGGGCAGCGGGAGAGCCGGTGGCCGACGAACTCGTTCCACCACACGCCGTTCTCCTCGTGGGTGGTCCCCGTGAGCAGGGAGGACCAGCCCGGGCCGGAGTCGGTGGGCGGCGTCATCCACACCGGGACGATCCGCCCGCCCTGCGCGAGGAGGCGCTGGAGGGTCGGCGCGAGCACCTCGGAACCGGCGACGGGCTGCTCCGGGGCGCCCGCGGGCCGCGGACCCGCGGCGAACCGCGGGTCCGCGGGGTGGTCCGGCGCGGCGAACGCGGGGTCCGCCGCGGTCGCCTCCGGCAGGGCGAGGTCGACGCGGAGGCCGTCCAGCCCGATGAGCAGCAGCTTCACCGCCGGCGCCCGCCGCTCAGCAGGTGTGGTCGGCGCCAGCGGCCAGTGTGGCGGCGACCTCGGGGATCTCCCGGGTGTAGCCGTCGAGCAGGGCCCTGGCGCGCGGCAGCGACTGCACGAGCGGGTGCAGCGCGAACGCCTTCTCCGCCTGGACCCGCGAGCCGGACAGCGCGGCGTCGATCGTGTGCCGCTCGCAGGCCTTGAGCTGCTGCATGAGGCCCAGCTGGTGCAGGTCGGGCTGGGTCACCTGCTGGGTCACCATGCCCTGCGCCGACACCCGCACGGGGACCTCGACGACGGCGTCCACGGGCATCCCGGGGATCGTGCCGCCGTTGCGGACGTTGAGGACCAGCGTCGCGGGCTCGTCGCGCGCCACGGCGCGCATCACCGACAGCGCCACGCCGGCGTAGCCGTCGTCCCCCTGGAAGGGGCTGTCCTCGGCGTCGGCGACGTGGTCGTCGGGCTTGGCCTCGGCCATGTACGTGGCGCTGCGGGCGGCGGAGGTGTCCTGCCACAGCTGCCAGGGGTCGTCGGCGCCGCGGACGCGGCTGAAGAAGTCGGCCTGGTCGACCACCAGCTGCTCGCCGCGGGTGCGGGGCCGCTCGAGGATCGCGGGCACGGCGTCGCGGTTGCAGTAGTAGTAGTAGAGGTACTCGTTGGGGATGTTCCCCAGCGTGCGCAGCGCGTCGACGCCGAAGACGGCGCCCTCCTCCAGGGAGCCCAGCAGCGCGTCGTCCGCGAGGACCCGCGGCAGCACGTCCTCACCGCGGTGGAGCACGCGGCGCAGCCAGCCGAGGTGGTTGAGGCCGGCGTAGTCGAGCTGCACCTCGCGGGGGTCGATGCCGAGCCCGGCGGCGATGCGGCGGCCGAGGCCGGAGGGGGTGTCGCAGATGCCGACGGCGCGGTCGCCGAGCACGCGCTGCAGCGCCTCGGTGATCATGCCGGCGGGGTTGGTGAAGTTGATGAGCACCGCGCGCGGCGCCACCGCGGCGATGCGCTCCGCGATCGCCGTCATCACCGGCACCGTGCGCAGGCCGTAGGAGATGCCGCCGGGGCCGACCGTCTCCTGGCCGAGCACCCCGAGGGACAGCGCCACGCGCTCGTCGGCCACGCGGCCGGCGAGGCCACCGACGCGGATGGCGGAGAAGACGAAGTCGGCGTCGGACAGGGCGACGTCGAGGTCGGTGGTGGCGTGCACCGCCGGGACGGAGGCGGCGTCGGTGCCGTGGAGCTGGGCCCGGCGCGCGGCGGAGGCGAGGATGGTCCTCACGGCCTCGAGGCGGTCGGCGCCGACGTCGTAGAGCCACACCTCGGTGATGCGCGGGCTGCCCGAGTCGGCCAGGAGCGCGCGGTAGACGTCGGGCACCCGGAAGCCGCCGCCGCCGACGATGGTGAGCTTCACGCCACGACCACCCGTCCGCCGGCCGCGGTGACGCGGTCGAGCGCGTCCTGCGGGGCGCCGGTGGTGGTGACGAGCACGTCGACGGCGTCCAGCGACGTCGTCTGGAGCGATCCCGTGCCCGGGAACTTCGCGTGCGACGCCAGCAGCACGGTCTGCGTTGCGGCAGCCAAGAGGCCCTCCTTCGTCGGTGCCTCGACCGACATGTCGTCGACGACCCGGCCATCGGGTCGCACTCCGGTGCAGGACAGGACGGCGACGTCGCAGCTGATGCTCGCGAGCGCCTGCAGGGTGAGCGCGCCGACCAGGGTCTGGAAGTTGCGGCGGACGGAGCCGCCGAGGAGGACGAGGTCGACGGCGGGGTCGTCGCGGAGCTCGTCGAGCACGGCGAGGTTGCTCGTGATCACGGTGACCGGTCGGCCGGCGAGGTGGCGCGCGACCAGCGGCGTCGTCGTGCCGATGTCGAGGGCGACGACGGCGCCGTCGGGCACCAGCGCGGCGGTGGCGCGGCCCATGGCGGCCTTGAGGTCGGCGTCGGCCTGGGCGGTGGTGGCGTAGGGGTGCTCGAGAGCGCCGTCGGACGTCCGATCAGCGGTGCGGTCCAGGACGACGGCGCCGCCGTGGGTGCGGCGCAGCTCGCCGCTGGCGCCGAGCTGCTGGAGGTCGCGGCGCACGGTGGAGGGGCTGACCTGCAGGGCCTCGGCGAGGTCGTTGACGGAGGCGAAGCGGTCGGCGTCGAGCCGTTCGAGGATCTGCTCCCGGCGCTGGCGCGTCTGCACACTTCCAGTCAAGCGCACTGCGCGTTTTCGGTCAACGACGCGGACAGGGGGCTCGTGCTGCGCGAAAGCGCGCAGTTGTGCCAGGATCGCGCGTCATGACGCAGCCCGCCGACGTCGACCTGGCCTTCCTCGGTCCCGTCTACCTCGACCTCGTCATGGGCGGGGTCGGCGCGCTGCCGGTGCTGGGCAGCGAGGTCTACGCGACATCCCTCGACGTCAGCCCCGGAGGCACGGCCACCCGCGCCGTCGCCGCGGCGCGCGTCGGCGCGCGCACAGCGCTGCTCACCCGGTTCGGCACCGACGAGTGGGGCGACCGGCTCGTCACGGCGCTGAGCAGCGAGCCCGGCCTGGTGCTCGACGGGGCGGAGCGCAGCGAGGCCGTCGGGACGCCCGTGTCCGTCGCCGTCGTCGCCGGTGGCGACCGGACGTTCGTCACCCACGAGGTGCCCCGCTGGCGCCAGCTCACCCAGCAGCCGGGTCCGCGGCACCTGCCCCGCGCCCTGCACGTGGACGTCTCCGCGCCGGTCCCGCTGTGGGTCGGGGGTCTGCGCCAGCGCGGCTGCACCGTGGTCGGGGGCATCGGCTACGTCGACACCCCCGGGTGGGGCGCGCAGGTGCGGTCCCACCTCGCCGACGTCGACGTCTTCGTCCCCAACGACGACGAGGCCCAGCGCGCCACCGACACGGCCTCGCCCGAGGCCGCGGCAGCGGCGCTGGCCGAGCACGTGGGGCTCGCGGTGGTGACGCGCGGTGCGCGCGGCGTGGTCGCCTGCGACGGCAGCGGTCTGGTGGAGGTCGGCGGCGCCGGACGGACGGAGCTGGGTGGCCTCTTCGACGAGCCGGTCGTCGACACGACCGGCGCCGGCGACGTGTTCGTCGCGACCTTCATGGCCGCCGGCCTGGAGGACTGGCCCCTGCGCGAGCAGCTCCAGGCCGCGGTGGTGTGCTCGGCGCTGTCCGTGCGACGCGCCGGTGGGGCCAGCAGCGCCCCCACCCGCGCGGACCTGCGCGCGTGGTGGGGGCAGCTGCCGGCCGACGGCCGCTCAGCGCTCGCGCACCTCGAGGCCTGGACCGCCTGACCTCGCCCGGGCGGCGGCGTCAGCCGGCGCTGGGCACCACGTGCCGCAGGACGGTGCCGTCGTCGAGGGTGACGTCGAGGGTGTAGCTCGGCACCGGCTGACCGCCGTCGCAGTCGCCCGCGCACCCGCCCTGCGCACCGGACGGCAGGGGCTGGTCGCTCTCGACCATCGCGCGGCCGGGCCACCAGGCGGCGTAGTGGCCGCCCTCGACCGTCGCCTCCACGGCGCGGCCGTCCGCGGTGCGCACGGTGACCGCCTCCACGTGCTCGCCGGCGAGGCCGTCGATGACCGACAGCTCGTCACCGGGGGTGGTCCGCTCGAAGATCCCCGCGTCCGTGACGCCGTCGGCGGGGGGCCTGACCACTCCGCCGCCCCCGCTGCCGGAGAGGAAGTCGGCTCCCCCACCGGGAGGCAGCGCGGCGACGCACATCACCGTCGCCGGCTCGGGGGCGCCGTCGTCCATCGCGAGGAGCACGAGGTCACCCCGGCGCTCGGCGAGTCGCGGCTGCAGCCTCGAGGCACCGTCCCCCGCCACCGAGCGCGCTGTGCCGGCGCAGGCGCGCTCGGCGGCCGCGACGTCAGCCGCGCTGGCGGGCGCCGGCACCGGCTCCCACGAGTCGGCGTAGGCCGTGGCGCCACCGCCGAGCACCTGGGCGGCCCCGATGGCCACCGCGACGGCCGCGGCAGCACCAGCGAGCAGCGCGACGCGGACTCCGGTGCGCCGCGGGCGGGGGACGAGGGGGTCGCGCCGCCCGGCGGCACGCGCGTCAGGCAGCTGCCCGACCGCGAGCGTCCGCTCCAGCACGGAGGTGGCGCGCACGCGGGCGACGTCGTCGAGGGGCGCCCGCGGTGCCGCGTCAAGACGACGCAGGGCGGCGTCGAGGGAGGGGTCGGGGATGCGGCTCTGGCTCATCGGGTCGCCTCCAGGGCGTCGGTCGCGGGCGGGGAGACGCGGCGCGGTGCCGGAGCGGGCTCCGCGGCGTCGCCGTCGGACAGGTGGCCGCGCAGCGCGCGGCGGGCGCGCATGAGGCGCAGCCGGTAGCCGGTGGGGGTGGTGCCGAGCACCAGCGCCGCCTGCGCGGAGGTGAGGTCCTCGAAGACGGTGAGGGCCAGCACCTCCTGCTCGGCAGGTGCGAGGCGCCGCCACGCGGCGGCGAGGTCGAGCCCGGCGACCAGCTCGTCGTGCGGGGTCGTCGTCAGGGCGCCGGAGTCATCGGCAGCGTCGTTGACGCGCACCGCGAGCGCCTCCCGCCGCCCGCTGCCCCGCCGGGTGGTCAGCAGGCAGTTGCGGGCGATGCCGAACACCCAGGCGCGCTGGGCGTCCAGGCGACGGGGGGCGTCGTCGAAGCGGCGCCACGCCGCGAGGAAGGCGTCGGCGACGACGTCCTCCGCACTGCTAACCGCCTCGGCGGCCGAACGGCGCCACACGAACCTGAGGACGTCGGCGTGGACGTCGGCGTACAGCGCGCGGAAGCGCTGCTCAGCGCTGTCGGCCGGTGGGGGCTGGGGTGGGCTCACACCCCGCTCCTTGCCGCCACCGGCCCCGCTGTTTCTCAGGCGGGCAGCTCCCGCAGGACCACGGAGAACGAGCGCTCGGCCGGGTGCAGCACGTACTGGGGCAGCACGGCGGGTCCGCACGAGGCGGTACCGGTGCCGTGCAGGGCGGCGTCGAGGGTCACCACGAGGTCGGGACCGGGCACGAGCTCGGCGTCGTGGCGGGCCGCGGCCAGCTCCTCGGTGGTCCACCGGCGGGCGGTGAAGCCCGTGGTGGGGGTGCCCTCCACGCGCAGGCCCGACGTGCGCGGGCTCCCGACCAGCTCGCCGCCGGTGAGCTCCAGCCAGCGGGCGTCGGCGCGGTGGCCGTTCTCCTGCGGCATGACGTACGGCGTCTGCAGCTCCGCGACCGACGCGCTGAACCGCCCGACGCGTGCCGCCAGACCCGTGTCGGGGTAGGCCTCGCCGGGTCCGCGGCCGAACCACGCGACCCGGTCGAGGGCGCGCGGCAGGTGCAGGCGCACCCCGAGGCGCGGCCACGGCAGGGACTGCTCCCCCTGCGGCTGCACGTGCACGTCCAGGCGCACGGCGGCGCCGCCGGCGCCGCCGGCGCCGCCGGGCTCGAGCGCCGTCCACCGGAAGGTGGCCAGGACGCCGTGGTCGTGCAGGGGCGGCGCCACGCGCGTGGTCACCACGAGCGAGCCGCCGTCCACGCGGACCTCGCGGACCTGGTGGGTGAGCTGGTGGAGCTTGGCCTCGCGCCAGGCGTCGGCGATCTTGCCGTTCTCGCCCTCGTCGTTGTCGGTGGGCGCGCGCCACAGGTCGAGGCGGAGCCCGTGCACCGGCAGCCCGCCGAGGCGGTGCAGCGCACCGGTGCGCGCGTCGAAGGAGGCACCGCCGAGGACCAGGTCGGCTCCGCGCCGCACCGGCTCCGCAGCAGCAGCACCGGCCGCCGTCGTCGAGGAGGACGACGACGGCAGCGGGTCCAGCGCCACCTGGCCGGAGCCCAGCACGTGCCCGGCGGCGGCCCACGGCTCGTCCTTGCGGGAGACGGCCGTCACCGTGACCCACCGCTCCAGCTGTCGACCAGTGCCGCCGCGCGCCGGCACGAGGGCCTCCGCCGGCAGTGCCACGTCGGCGCTGGCCCAGGGCGCGAGGTCCGGGGTGACCAGCTCGCCGCTGGCGACCTCCTCGCCGTCGTCCTCCCTCACCCATCGCAGGGAGACGCCGGAGAGGTCCCGGACGTCGTAGCGGTTGGTGACCGTCACCGCCGGCGCCCCGGCGGGCGCGCCAGCGGCGGGCACGACCTTGACCGGTGCGTAGGCGACGGCCACGTCGAGCAGCCCGGGCGAGGGCGTCCGGTCGGGGAAGAGGAGGCCGTCGGCCACGAAGTTGCCGTCGTGCGTCACCTCGCCGAAGTCGCCGCCGTACGCCCAGCGCTCGCGGCCGTCAGCGACCTGGCGCAGGCCGTGGTCGATCCACTCCCACACGAAGCCGCCCATGACGCGGTCGGAGGACTCGAAGAGGTCCTGGTACTCCGCCACGCCTCCGGGGCCCAGGCCCATGGCGTGCACGTACTCGCACTGCACGAAGGGCAGGCGGCGCCGGCGCGCGTCCGCGGCGTCGTCGCGCGGGCCGGCGGTCTGCCCGTCCTGCTCCATCGCCTCGTCGCTGCCCAGGTGCGCCTCCGCACCGCGGGCGATGCGCTCGACCTCGGCGTGGGAGGCGTACATGCGGCTGTACACGTCGACGTCGTGGAAGCCCCAGTCGTGCTCGTAGTGCAGGGGCAGGCCGGTGCCGACCTCGCGGGCGGCGCGGGCCATGGCGGACAGGTTGCGGCCGACGCCGCTCTCGTTGCCGAGCGACCACATGACCACGCTGGCGTGGTTCTTGTCGCGGTGCACGGTGCGCACCATCCGGTCGACCATGGGCGCCTCCCACGCCGGGTCGTCGGAGGGGTTGCGGCGCCAGGAGTTGTACCAGAAGCCGTGCGTCTCGAGGTCGCACTCGTCGACGACCCACAGCCCGTGCTCGTCGCACAGGTCGAGGAAGCGCGGGTGCGGCGGGTAGTGGCTGGTGCGGACGGCGTTGACCCCGTGCTGCTTCATGAGCAGCACGTCGGCGAGGTCTTCGGCGGGGGTGGTGGAGCGGCCGCGGTCGGCGGACACCTCGTGGCGGTTGACGCCGCGCATGAGGGTGCGGGCGCCGTTGACGGTGAAGACGTCCCAGTCGCCGGTCGTGGACGGGACGATCGCCACGGTGCGGAAGCCGATGCGCAGGCGGACGCGCTCGGTGGCGGTGGCCACCTCGGCGTCGTACAGGCGCGGGGACTCCGCGCTCCACGGGTCGACCGGGACCACCGCGTCCTCGCCGGGTGCGAGGTCGAGGCCGAGCTCGGGCACGAGCACGCGGGCCGTCGTCGTGCCGCCGGCCGCGGTGACGACCTCCACGCGCAGGGAGCCGGTGCCGGTGGCGTGGTCGTAGCCGGCGTGCACGTGCACGTCGTCGACGCCGCCGGCGGGGCGGCCGAGCAGGCGCACGTCGCGGAAGATCCCCGACAGCCACCACATGTCCTGGTCCTCCAGGTAGGAGCCCGAGGACCACTGGTGCACGCGGACCGCGAGGACGACCTGCTCGCCGGCGGAGGGGAGGTGGTCGGTGACGTCGATCTCGGACACCAGGCGCGAGCCGACCGAGCGGCCCACCTCGGTGCCGTCCACCCACACGCGGAAGGCGGAGTCGACGCCCTCGAAGCGCAGCACCGCACGGCCTCCGGCCGCCACGACGGCGGCGAGGTCGTCGGGGACGACGACGACGACGCGGTGGTCGCCGGTCGGGTTCTCGTCCGGCACGAAGGGCGGGTCGACGGGGAAGGGGTACTGCACGTTGGTGTAGGCGGGCCGGCCGTAGCGGCCGTCGGTGTTCTGCGGCGCGAGCTGCCAGTGGCCGGGCACGGCCAGCAGGTCCCAGGCGGAGTCGTCGAAGCCGGGCTGCGCGAAGGACTCCTCGACGTCGGCGTGCGGGCTCCAGCGGAAGCGCCAGTCACCGGACAGGTCGAGCTCGGGCGCGTCCGAGCGCAGCGCGGCACGAGCCGGCAGCACCCCCTGGGACGGGTCGTGCTGCTCGAACCAGTGCTCACGCACGTCGCTGTTAGCGCTCACGAGGCCACTCTGCCGGATGAGGGAGCCGTCGAGGAAGCCCACGGGGCGGTCGGCGGAGCGTGGAGGACACGAACCGGTCACGAAGAGGCGTCACCCGGTGACGACTCTGCCGAAGTGCTTGACGACGATCCTGTTATCGCTAACATCCTCGACACCGAGCGACGCCGCTCGAGTGACGCAACGCTGCGCCTCACACACCAGGAGCCGAGACATGGTCACCACCCCGAACGGCCTCAGCCGCCGCACCCTCCTCGCCATCCTCGGCTCCGCCGCCGTGACCGCGCCGCTGCTGTCCGCCTGCGGCGGCAACGACGGCGGCACCGGCGGGGGCTCGGGCGGCTCGGGCGGCAGCGGCGGGCTGTCGCAGTGGTTCCACCAGTACGGCGAGGAGGGCGTCGAGGACGCCGTGAAGAAGTGGGCGGCCGCCTACACCGCCAGCAAGATCACGGTGAACTGGGTCCTGGGCGACTACGCGCCCAAGCTGCAGTCGCGCCTGACCGCCGGCAGCGGCGTGGACCTCTTCGAGAACAACGCCATCGACGTCGCCTCGGCGCGCGCCGGCCAGTACGCCGACCTCACCGACATCATGGAGCCGGTCAAGGCGCAGTTCAGCGAGACCTCGCTGAAGGTCGTCACCATCGACGGCAAGATCTACGGCATCCCGATGATCAGCGACCCGCAGCTGATCTTCTACCGCCCGAGCATGCTGCAGAAGGCCGGCATCGCCGAGCCCAAGACCTTCGACGACCTCATCGCCGCGGGCATCGAGCTCACCGGCGGCAACCAGAAGGGCCTCTGGCTCGGCAACGACGGCGGCGCCGGCGTCATCAAGAGCGCGGCCGCGGCCAGCGGCGGCGGCCTCCTGTCCGACGGCGACACGAAGGTGAACTTCGCGACCGCCGACGTCGCCAGCGCCCTCACCAAGCTCAAGGAGGCCAACGACAAGCAGGCCGTCCTGCTGGGCTCCCCCACCGACTGGTGGGACGCGACCTCCTTCAACGCCGGCCTCGCCGCCATCACCTGGCAGGGCATGTGGGCGGTGCCCACCATGGTCAAGGCCCTCGGCGACGACGTCGCGGCCATGCCCGTCCCGGCCTTCGGCAGCGGCAAGCCGGTCGTCATGGTCTCCGGGTGGAACATGCAGGTGGCCGCGAAGGCCTCCGACGTCGACGCCGCCAAGGCCGCCGCGAAGGCGCAGTGGATCGACGACACGAAGTTCCAGACCTCGTTCTCGGTGGACTTCGGCTTCCACATCCCGCCGCAGACCTCCGTCGCCTCGGCCACCACCCAGCTGGGCAGCGGACCCGCCAAGACCTGCGTCGACGCCGCCACCCAGTACGGCTACGCCGCGGGCCCGTTCTGGACCCCGGCCATGGAGACGGCCTTCAACGACGCCGCTGTGAAGATCATCACCAGCGGCGCCGACGCCACCAGCACGCTGCAGGCCGCCGCCCAGACCGCCCAGCAGACCCTCGACTCGCTCGCGAAGTGAGCACCACCACCCCCCGCCGGGCGCAGGACGCGCCCGGCGGGGGCGCCCCCCGGGGCGGGGCCGGCGCCCCACCCGCTCGGCGCCCCCGACGCGCAGGCTCGGCGCTGCCCGGCACCGACCGGGCCTTCTGGATCCTCGTGGGCCCGTTCTTCGCAGGGCTGGCGGTCTTCTCGGTGCTCCCGATCCTGTGGAGCGCCTACCTGAGCTTCACCGAGGCGCGCGGCTCCCTGACGCCGGTGCGCTTCGTGGGCGTCGACAACTACCTGCGGTTCCTCACCGACCAGGCGTTCATCCAGTCCCTGGTGACGTTCGGCGTCTTCGCCGTCTTCATCGTCCCCGTGACGATGGCCTGCTCGCTGGGACTGGCGCTGCTGCTGCACGAGCTGCCGGCGGCCCAGGCGCTGCTGCGCTCGGTGTTCTTCATCCCGCTCGCCTGCTCCTACGTGGTGGCCTCGCTCATCTGGAAGCTGGGCCTGTTCAGCGGCCTGCCCTCCGGAGTGGCCAACACCGCGCTGTCCGCGGTGGGCCTGGAGCCGATCAGCACCTGGCTGGCGCAGTCGCCGTACTGGTGGGTCGTGCTCGTCACCGTGCGCCTGTGGCTGCAGGTCGGCTTCTACATGCTGCTCTTCCTCGCCGGGCTGCAGCGCATCCCCAAGACGATGTACGAGGCCGCTGCCATCGACGGCCTGTCCGCCGGTCCGCGCCGCTTCTTCTCCATGACGTGGCCGCAGCTGCGACCCACCGTCGCGGCCGTGCTGCTGCTCCTGCTCGTCGCCGCCTTCCAGGCCTTCGACGAGTTCATCAACCTGCTGCCCAAGAACCCCGACACCCGGCCCCCGCTCGTCTACCTCTACCAGGTGGCCCTCGGCGGAGACCGCGACTTCGGCCTGGGCTCCGCGGGCTCCCTCATCCTCACGGCGATCATGGTGGTGGTGGCCCTGGGCCAGAACTACTTCTTCGGCTTCGCCGCCGCGGAAGACCGCACGAAGCGCCGGTCGCGCCGCGCCCGTCGCACCGGGACCCCCTCGTGACCGGGGTCCGCGGCCCGGGCGCGGGGGCCCTGCTGGCCCTGCGCTACGCCGTGCTGGCCGTGCTGGGGCTGCTGTTCCTGCTGCCCTTCTACATCATGGTCAAGACGGCGGTCTCCTCCCCGGCGGACATCGCGTCGCGGACCTTCGTCCTGTGGCCGTCCCAGCCCGACTGGAGCGCCTTCGGCCGCGTCCTGGAGGACCCGTCCTTCACCACGGCCATCATCACGAGCAGCCTCATGGCCGTCTCCATGACCGTCGGGCAGATCGTCGTCGCGGCGATGGCGGGCTACGCGCTGGCGCGGATCCCGCACCGGCTCGCCCAGCCGCTGTTCGCCCTCACCGTGCTCATGCTGCTCATCCCGGGCGCCACGACCTTCCTGCCCAACTTCATCATCGTGGCCAAGCTCGGGTGGGTGGACTCCCTCCAGGGCCTCGTGGTGCCTACGCTGTTCAGCGCCTTCAACGTCTTCCTCTTCCGCCAGTTCTTCCTGGCCTTCCCCAAGGAGCTGGAGGAGGCGGGCAAGCTGGACGGCCTCGGCCACCTGGGGGTCTTCGTGCGCATCGTGGTGCCCAACTCGCTCGCCTTCGCCTCGGCGCTCACCGTGCTGGGCTTCGTGGGCGCGTGGAACGCGTTCCTGTGGCCGCTCGTCGTCGCCGGCAGCGGCAGCGGCGCGCTCACCGTCCAGGTGTACCTGTCGCAGTTCCTCACCGCGCAGACCTTCGACTACACGGGCCTGTTCGCCGCGGCGCTGCTGTCCCTGGTGCCGGTGCTGGTCGTCTTCGTCGTGCTCCAGCGCTGGCTCGTGCGCGGCGTCGCCGAGACCGGCATGGGCGGGGCCTGAGTGTCCCCGCGGCCGCGGGGGGTGCGCAGGAGCGACCGCCCCTCCCTGGCCGACGTCGCCGCGGCCGCGGGGGTCTCGGCGCAGACGGTCTCGCGGGTGGTGAACGGCCACGAGGGCGTCGTCCCCGAGACGCGCGCCCGGGTGCTGGAGTCGCTGAAGGCCATCGGCTACCAGCCCAACACCGCGGCGCGCGCCCTGGCCACCGGGCGCTACGGGGCCATCGGCGTCCTGGTCTTCTCCGTCTCGCGCCTGGGTGACGTCCGCTCCCTGTCAGGCATCACCCAGGCCGCGGGCCGCGCGGGGCGCGCCATCCAGCTGCTGAGCCTGGAGGAGGCCACCGCGGCGCGGGTCGACAGCGGCATCGCCGCCCTGTCCGCCTCCGAGGTCGACGGGCTGGTCCTCGTGGAGGCCGACCTCCTCGAGCGCTTCGACGTGGCGGTGCGCCCGGGGCTCCCCCTGGTCACCACCGACGCCGTGCCCGGTCCGTTCCCCAGCGTCGACACCGACCAGGCCGCCGGCGCGCGCGCCGCCGTCGAGCACCTGCTGGAGCTGGGCCACCGCACCGTCCACCACCTCGCGGGGCCGCCCACCAGCCGCGCCGCGCAGGTGCGCGCCCGCACCTGGGAGGAGGTGCTGCGCGCCGCCGGGCGCCCGGTGCCCCCACCGGTGGTGGGTGACTGGACCTCCGCGTCCGGTCACCGCGCCGGGCACCTCCTGGCCGGCCTGCCCCCGGGCGAGGTGACGGCGGTGTTCAGCGCCAACGACCAGATGGCCCTCGGGCTGCTGCGCGCCCTGCACGAGCGGGGCCGGCGCGTGCCCCAGGACGTCTCCGTGGTCGGCTTCGACGACGTCGCCGAGTCCAGCGACTACTGGCCGCCGCTCACCACCGTCCACCAGGACTTCGAGACCGTCGGCGAGCACTGCGTGCGGATCCTCCTGGAGGAGATCGCCCAGCCGGGACGGCACCTCACCGGCACCACCGTCGTGCCGGTGCACCTGGAGGTGCGGGCCTCCACCGCTCCCCCACCGGTCTGAGGCCGGCTGGAGCGGTCAGCAGGACGACGAAGGGCGGCACCCCCGGTGAGGGGTGCCGCCCTCGGGCTTCAGCCGAGCTGGCTGAGCGGCGGGATCAGAAGTCCATGCCGCCCATGCCGCCGTCGCCACCGGCCGGGGCCGCAGCGGCCTTCTCCGGCTTGTCGGCGATGACGGCCTCGGTGGTGAGGAACAGCGCCGCGATGGAGGCGGCGTTCTGCAGCGCCGAGCGCGTCACCTTGGCCGGGTCGATGATGCCGGAGCCGACCATGTCGACGTACTCGTTGGTGGCGGCGTTCAGGCCCTGGCCGACGGGGAGGTTGCGCACCTTCTCCGCCACGACGCCGCCCTCGAGGCCGGCGTTGACGGCGATCTGCTTGAGCGGGGCCTCGATGGCGACCTTGACGATGTTCGCGCCGGTCGCCTCGTCACCCGAGAGCTGCAGGTCGGTGAAGGCCTTGGAGCCGGCCTGGATGAGGGCCACGCCGCCGCCGGCGACGATGCCCTCCTCGACGGCGGCCTTCGCGTTGCGGACGGCGTCCTCGATGCGGTGCTTGCGCTCCTTGAGCTCGACCTCGGTGGCCGCGCCCGCCTTGATGACGGCCACGCCGCCGGCGAGCTTGGCGAGGCGCTCCTGCAGCTTCTCGCGGTCGTAGTCGGAGTCGCTGCGCTCGATCTCGGAGCGGATCTGGTTGACGCGACCGGCGATCTGGTCGGCGTCGCCAGCACCCTCGACGATGGTGGTCTCGTCCTTGGTGATGACCACCTTGCGGGCGCGGCCCAGCAGGTCCAGGCCCGCGGTGTCGAGCTTGAGGCCGACCTCCTCGGAGATGACCTGGCCGCCGGACAGGATCGCGATGTCCTGCAGCATCGCCTTGCGGCGGTCGCCGAAGCCGGGCGCCTTGACGGCGGCGGAGCGGAAGATGCCGCGGATCTTGTTGACGACGAGCGTGGCCAGGGCCTCGCCCTCGACGTCCTCAGCGATGATCACCAGCGGCTTGCCCGACTGGGTGACCTTCTCCAGCAGGGGCAGCAGGTCCTTGATCGAGGAGATCTTGGAGTTGGCGATGAGGATGTACGGGTCCTCGAGGACCGCCTCCATGCGCTCGCCGTCGGTGACGAAGTAGGGCGAGATGTAGCCCTTGTCGAAGCGCATGCCCTCGGTGAGCTCGAGCTCGAGGCCGAAGGTGTTGCTCTCCTCGACCGTGATCACGCCCTCCTTGCCGACCTTGTCCATCGCCTCGGCGATGAGGTCGCCGATGGCGGGGTCAGCGGCGGAGATCGAGGCGGTCGCGGCGATCTGCTCGCGGGTCTCGACGTCGACGGCGTTGGCGAGCAGCTGGTCGGAGACGGCCGCGACGGCCTTCTCGATGCCGCGCTTGAGGGCCATCGGGTTGGCGCCGGCGGCGACGTTGCGCAGGCCCTCGCGGACCATCGCCTGGGCCAGGACGGTCGCGGTGGTGGTGCCGTCACCGGCGACGTCGTCGGTCTTCTTGGCGACCTCCTTGACGAGCTCGGCCCCGATCTTCTCGTACGGGTCCTCGAGCTCGATCTCCTTGGCGATCGAGACGCCGTCGTTGGTGATGGTGGGGGCGCCCCACTTCTTCTCCAGCACGACGTTGCGGCCCTTGGGGCCGAGGGTGACCTTGACGGCGTCGGCGAGGGTGTTCATACCCCGCTCGAGACCGCGGCGGGCCTCCTCGTTGAAGGCAATGGTCTTCGCCATGAGCGGTGCTCCTCCGGAACGGGTGGCGGTTCGTGTGGTGCTGCCGGCCGGCCGGGCGCCCGCGACGGACGCCGCCTGCGCTCCGGGCCTGCACCCGGGGGCCTGCGGCTCGCCCAGCACGGCCGGGGAGCTCGGGGCTCCCAGGTCCTGTGCTGGCACTCGGGGTCACCGAGTGCCAGGTACCAGATTGGCACTCTCACCGTCCGAGTGCAAACACGCTGCACCCGGACGACCCTCGCGGACGCAGCGACGGCGCCGCCCCCTCGCGGGGACGGCGCCGTCGCGGGCGCGTGGGGTGCTGGTCAGGCGCCGGCGAGGCGGACGGCCTCGGCCTGCGGGCCCTTCTGGCCCTGCCCGATCTCGAACTCGACGGCCTGTCCCTCCTCGAGGGAGCGGTAGCCGTCCATCTGGATGGCGGACCAGTGGACGAAGACGTCAGGGCCACCCTCGACGGTGATGAACCCGAACCCCTTCTCAGCGTTGAACCACTTCACAGTTCCGAGTGCCATGGTGCGTGCTCCTGCAGCGGTGCGGTGGTCGGGGAGGGGCAGTGCGCCCGACCCCGGGTCTGGAGTCCGTGGGCCTCGCGGCCCCCGTGCGGCCCCCCTGGCGTTCGTGCTGGAGGAGTCCTGTCGCCACTGAACTGATCGACCGGTCCGCAGGGTAGCGGTCGGCGAGCCGCCCGAGCGAGGTCCGAGGCCAGGTCAGGGCGCCCCGGCAGCGGGACGGCGCCGGGGCGCGGCGCCCAGCGGCCCGCTCCGGGCACCGCTTCCGGCGTGCGACCTGCGAACAGCCGTCGCGGAGGCCGCCGCCGAGGCCGCCGCACCCGTCCGGAGCCCCTCCGTCCCCCTGTCCCACCGGGGGAGGACGTGCGGAGGGCGCCTCAGCGCAGGACGACGGTCAGCGAGCCGGCCTGCGCCTGGGCGTCGAGCGCGGTCTTCGCACCCACCTGCGCCGCGAGGGCCTCGGCGGCGCCCTCGAGCGCGGCGGTGGGGTACAGCACGGTCGTGGTCTTGTGGGCCGAGCGCTGCGCGGCGGTGGCGTTGCCGGTGCTGGCGACCTCCCAGCCGTCGGCCTCGACCTGCGCGGCCTTCTTCGCCGCCAGTCCGGAGGTCCCGGTGCCGTTGAGGACGACGACCGGTGCGCTGCGCTCGGAGGAGGCCGTGGGGCTGGCGCTGGGCGGCGCCTCCGGGGAGGAGGCGGGCGAGGCGGCAGGAGGCGCACCGCCGGCGGCCGGGTCGGCGGAGGCGGCCGGGTCCTGCGCGGCGGCCTGGTCACCGCCCGCGGCGGGGGCGGCGCTGGCGCTGGAGCCGGGGTTCCCCACCGTGGTGAGCGCCACGTAGCCGGCGCCTCCGGCGGCCACGACGACCAGGGCGATGACCACCGGGGCGAGGACACCGCCGGGGCGCTTGGGCGCGGCGCGGTGAGCACCGCGGCGGCCGTCGCGCGGCGGGGTGACGGCGTCGAAGTCGTCACGCGGGTACGGCGAGCTCACGCCTCGACGGTACGGGCTCGGAGGTCGCCGCGAGGGCGGTTCGCGGTGACGCGGCGCGTCAGCTCCCGGGGGCGGGGCCGACGTCCAGGTCCCGCCCGGCGGTGCGCTCCTCGCGCAGGCGACGGAGCCTGCCGACCAGCACCGGGTCGGCGGCCAGGGCCTCCGGGTCGTCGAGGAGGGCGTTGAGCCGCTGGTAGTAGCGGGTGGCCGACATGTCCAGCTCGTCGCGGACGGCCTGCTCCTTCTCGCCCCGGCGCCGGAAGGTGCGCCGCTCGAGGGCGAGCACCGCCAGGTCCCGCTGCGACAGCGCCACCGGCCCACCCTGGCAGAGCGCGCCGCGGCAGGGCAGCGTGGGCCCGTGCCGACCCCCGCCGCGCCGTCCCCGCTCGCCGCCGTCCACCCCAGCTGGAGGGTCGCCCTCGCCCCGGTCGAGGAGGACCTGCTCCGGCTGGAGGCCGAGCTCGCGGCGCGCCGCGGCGCCGGCGAGGAGGTGCTGCCGGCGCCCGAGCACGTGCTGCGCGCCTTCGAGCAGCCGCTCGATGCGGTGCGGGTGCTGCTGCTCGGCCAGGACCCCTACCCCCGGCCCGGCCACGCGGTGGGGCTGGCCTTCTCCGTGGCACCGCACGTGAGGCCGCTGCCGCCGACGCTGCGCAACCTGCTCAAGGAGCTCGTGGCGGACACCGGGCTCCCGGCCCCCTCGACCGGGGACCTGTCGCCCTGGGCGGAGCGCGGCGTGCTGCTGCTCAACCGGGTGCTCACGGTGCGCGCCGGCGACTCCGGCTCGCACCGCAGGCTCGGGTGGGAGCGCGTCACCGACGCCGCCGTGCGGGCGCTCGCCGCCCGGGGCGGGCCGCTGGTGTCGGTGCTGTGGGGGCGGGACGCGCAGACCGCCGCCGGCCTGCTGGCCGGGACCGCCGTCATCACGGGGGTGCACCCGAGCCCGCTGTCGGCCTCGCGCGGGTTCCACGGGTCGCGCCCGTTCACCGCTGTCGACGAGGCGCTGCGCGCGCAGGGCGCACCTGCTGTCGACTGGTCGCTGCCCTGAGCAACGAGCGCTAGCGTGCGCGGGTGGCTGCTGACCCCGCGCGCGGACCCGCGCCGACGTACCGGCGGTACGTCGCCGTCGGGGACTCCTTCACCGAGGGCATCGACGACCCCGACCCGGCCTCCCCCGGACGCCACCGCGGCTGGGCCGACCGGCTCGCCGAGCTGCTCGACGACGACGCGCGCGGCGCGGGCTCGCGCCTGGAGTACGCCAACCTCGCCGTCCGCGGCAAGCGGATGCGGGAGGTCCTGGACGAGCAGCTGCCCCGCGCCCTCGAGCTCGGCCCTGACCTGCTCAGCATCAGCGCGGGCGGCAACGACATCCTGCGACCCAGCGTCGACGTCGACGCCCTGGCCGCCGCGCTGGACGAGGCGGTGGGCGCCGCCCGCTCCGCCGGAGCCCAGGTGCTGCTGGCGGCCGGCTTCGACCCCGCCGGGCTTCCGGTGGTGCGCATGACCCGCGGCCGCGTGGCCACCTTCAACCTCCACCTGTGGCGCATCGCCCAGCGCTGGGACGCGCTGGTCATGGACCTGTGGTCGATGCGCGCCCTCTACGACCTGCGGATGTGGGCCCCGGACCGGATCCACCTGGCGCCGGAGGGCCACGAGCGGGTGGCCCTGCTGGCCGCCGCCACCGTGCGGGGGCTGCACGGCGGCGATCTGGGGGCGGCCGAGCAGGAGTGGGCCTCACCGCTGCCGCCGCAGCCCTCCCCCGGACGCCTGGCGCGCGCCGGCCAGGACGCCGCCTGGGCGCGCGCCCACCTGGCCCCGTGGGTGCGGCGGCGCCTCGAGGGGCGCTCGAGCGGCGACGGCGTGGCCCCGAAGCGGCCCGAGCCCCTGCCCCTGGCGCGCTGACCGGCCGCGACACGACGCTCCGACGAAGCGCGAAAGCCCGTCCCGGACGGCGGCTGCGTGCCACCATCGGCTGCATGAGGACGGACCGGCCGCAGCGGACCACCGGTGCTGCCGGGGGTGCGACGGCCGTGGTGCCCGAGGTCCCCGAGGGCAGCCTCCTGAGCTCCACCTCCCCCGCGGGCATCCCGCACGCCGCCCTGAGCGGGCCCGTCGACACCTCGGGGCTGCCCGACGCTCCGCAGCGGCCCCGCTCCGAGCGGCGCCGCTGGGGACGCTCCCCCGAGGAGGCGGTCGCCTCGGAGGCGCCGCAGCCCCAGATGGTCAGCCGGCGCGCCCCGGTGCCCGACCTGGACGACCTCCCGGTGCGCGCGCGCTCCGGCGGTCGCTCGCTGCCCTCGCCGGTCGTGCTGCCGCCGTCGGGACCCGCCGCTGCGCCGTCGGCGCCGTCGGCGCAGCACCGACAGGTGCGCCCGCCGGTGGCAGCCCCGTCGGCGCCGTCGCAGGCCCTGGCCACCGAGGCCGCGGCCCCCGTGCCGCCGCACCGCCCGGCGCCGCGGCCGGAGGCTCCCGAGCGCGCCATCCACCTGCTCGGCCTGGCCCAGGACCACGCCGAGCGCGTGCGCGCCGCCGCTGAGGCCGACGCCGCCGCCCTGCAGCGGGCCACCGCCGCCGAGGCGGCGCGCGCCCGCTCCGAGGCCGAGGAGCTCACCGGCGCCGCCCGGCGCGACGCCGAGGCGGTGCGCGCCGCCGCCGAGGCCCACGCCGCGCGGGTGCGCCGCGACGCGGCCGCCGAGTCGCGCCTCACCGTCGAGGAGGCCGAGCGCCGCGCCGTGGAGCTGCGCGAGGAGTCGGCGCACCTGCGCCGCGAGGCCTCCGACCTGTCCGCGGCGATCACGGCCCTGCGCTCGCAGCACCAGGAGGCCGCCGCCGAGGTGGCCTCGCTGCGCGAGCGGTCGACGGCTGCGATGACCGAGGCGCGCGCTGAGGCCCAGCAGCTGGTGGAGGACGCCGCCGAGCAGGCGGCCATGGTGGTCGAGGCGGCCTCCAGCACCGCCGACGCGATGCTCACCCAGGCGATGGCGGACAGCGCCGCCGCCGAGGAGCTCGCCCGCACCGCGCACCACCGGGCGGCCGAGGAGGGCGACCGCCTGCTGGCCGGTGCGCGCGCCGAGGCCGACCAGCTGCTCGCCGCCGCCCGCGAGGCCGCCGCGCAGGAGCGCGCCGAGGCGATGGCCGAGGCCGACACCATCCGCGAGACCGGTCACATCGAGGCGCAGCGCGCCACCGCCGAGGCGTACTCCCAGGCCGAGCGCGTGCTCGCCGCGGCCACCACCGACGCCTCCGCGGTGCGGCGCACCGCGGAGACCGAGCTCGTCCAGGCGCGCCAGGAGGCCTCCGCCGCTCGCGAGCAGGCCGTCGAGGAGGGCCGCCGGGTGCGCGCCGAGGCGCGCGCGCAGGCGGAGAAGGAGCTCGCGGCCGCCGCTGAGCAGACCGCGTGGACCACGGGCACGGTGCAGGCGCTGCTGACCGCCGCCGAGGAGGAGGCCCGCACCGTCCGCCACCGCGGTCACGCCGAGGCCGCTGCCGCCGTGCGCCGCGCCCGGGTGCGCCTGCAGGCCGTGATGGGCACCGCCAGCCAGCGCGTGCGCACCCGCCTGGGCGGGCTGGAGGCCGAGGCCGAGCAGCTGCGGCGCACCGCCGTGGACGAGCTGGAGTCCGCGCGCGCCGAGGCGGTGCGCCTCGTGCGCGCCGCCCGCCAGGACGCCGACCGCGTGCTGGCGGCCGCGGGCGCCGCGGAGGCGACGGCGCGCGAGCGCTCCGCGCGGCGCGCCGAGGAGGCCGAGCACGGCGCCCGCTCGCTGCGGGCCCGGGTGGCCGAGGAGGTCGCCCGTGCACAGCGCGAGTCCCAGGACGCGCGCCGCGAGGCCCGCGCCGAGGCCGTCCGCCTGGTGGTGGAGGCCCGCGCCGAGGCCGACAGGGAGCGCGTCGACGCCGTCGCCCAGCGTGACCGGCTGACCGCTGAGGTGGCGGAGCTCACCCGTCTGCGCGAGTCCGCGGCTGCGGAGCTCGGCCAGCTGTCGGGCATCATCGAGGTGCTCGCCGCGCGAGGCCGCAGCGGCGCCCCGGCCCGCGCCGGAGCGCCCGAGGCCACGCCGACGAGCAGCTCCTGGGCGTCCCTGCCACGGTAGGGGCTCCCGTCCCCGGCGACTCCCGGAGGAACCATGCCCGACACCGGCGCGTTCCGCACCGTCCTGCGCGGGTACGACCCCGCCCAGGTGGACCAGCACGTGCACCACGTCCAGGAGGCGCTCGGCGAGGCCCGCGAGGTCGCCGCCGAGCTGTCGGAGCAGGTGCAGGCGCTGGAGCGCCGGCTCGCGGAGCGGGCTGCCGAGGAGGCGGCCGAGCTGGTGCGCCCCGAGGCCCTGCAGCCCCGCTACGCCGACCTCGGTGCGCGGGTGGCGCAGATCCTGGCGCTGTCGGAGGAGGAGGCCTCAGACCTCCTGGCCCGCGCCGAGGCCGACGCGGAGGCGCTGCGCAGCGAGGCGGAGGCCCGTGCGCGGCTGGTGCGCACCGAGGCGGACAGGTACGACGCCGCGGTCCGCGCCGACGCCGACCTGGAGGCCCAGCGGGTCCTCGCTGACGCCCAGCGGCGCGCCGACGACGTCCTCGACACCGCTGAGAGGCACGCGGCGGCGCGCCGCGAGGAGGCCGAGGCCGTCTGGGAGGACGCACGCTCCCGCGCCGCGCAGGCCGCCGCGGACTTCGAGCTGGCGCTGGCCACCCGCCGCCACCGCACCGAGGTGGAGGCCGCCGAGCGCGCTCGCGCCGACGCCGAGGAGCTGGAGCGGGCCGAGCGGGTGGTGGCGCAGGCCCGGCACCGCGCCGAGCAGGTCGACGCCGAGGTCGCCGCCCGCACCGAGGAGCTGCTCGCCTCGGCCCGGGAGCAGGCCGCGGCGCTGGTGGAGGAGGCCCGCCAGCGCGCGGACCAGGTCCGCGCCGAGTCGCAGCGGGAGCTGGCCGCGGCCACGGCTCGCCGCGACAGCATCAACGCGCAGCTGGCCAACGTCCGGCAGATGCTGGCGACGCTGTCCGGAGGCACCGCGGCCGCCGCCGGCGCGGTGCCGCTGACCGGCCTGGAGGACGCCCGGACCGACGGCCAGGGTCCGGACGCCGCAGACGAGCCCTTCGACGCGGACCAGACCGCCGTCCTCGACCTGCGCGATCAGATGGGGCTGAGGCGGGGGTAGGACCGCGCGTGGTGGACGAGGGGCGTACCGCCGCGCACCTCGGTGACCTCGGGGCGCACCAGCAGGACCACGCTGTCGCCGGCCTCGACGACGTCGTGCACCGGTCCGGCCAGGCGCGCCACCACGCCGTGCAGCGCCGGCAGGCCGGTCGGGTCCCAGGTCCAGGAGCCGTCGTCGGGGAAGCGGCCGTCGGCGGGAGCCGCGAAGCGCCGCGCCAGCGCCTCCTGGTCGTCGGCGAGCAGGTGCACCGCCACGCGCCGCTCGGCCAGCAGCGCCTCCAGGCTGGAGGAGGTCCGCGAGACGTTGAAGGACAGCAGCGGCGGCGCCAGGGACACCGAGGCCACCGAGATGGCGGTGAAGCCGACGGGGCGCTCCGGCGCGCGGGTGGTGACCACCCAGGCGCTGGAGGCGACGGTGCGGAAGGCGCCGGCGAGGTCGACCACGGGCGCGTCGGTGGTAGCGGTGCAGGTCACGAGGGATCTCCTCCATCGGTCCTGGCGGGAGCACCTGCCTCGTCCCCCGGGAGGGGCGGGCTGGTTGCTGCGGCGTCGACGAGCCAGGTCTCTCGGCCGCTCTGGATGGGCGGCGCCGATCGTCCCCCGGCGGTCCGCGTCGTGTCAACGCGGGGTCACCAAGCGGCCGAGGCGGTGGCTAGCGTGGCGGCGTGCAGCGCGTGGTGGTCGGGGTCGCGACCCTCGTCGTCCTGGGGGCCGTCGCCGGCGTCGCCGGGCTCCTCCTGTCCCCCCGCAGGCGCCGGCCCGCGCCTTCGACCGCCGTGCTGCTCGGGGTGGTCCTCGCGTTCGCCGGGGGGTTCGCCGGGTACGCCCTGGGCCCGAAGGGCGGCGCGGGCGCCTTCCTGACCGGGCCGGCGTGGGCGGGCGCTGCCGCCGGGGCCGCACTGGCCCTGGTGCTCCTGCTGGTGCTCCCCCTGCTGGGCCGCCGGTCGCGCCGTGCGCGCCCCTGAGGCGTCGGTGCGCCCGCTCCTGCCCGGCCTGCTCGCCGCGGCGGCGGCCGCGGCGCTCGCGTTCGGGGTGTCCTCCCTGGTGCCGGGCCTCGGGCCGACCACGGTGGCCGTCGTGCTCGGCCTGCTGGTGGCCAACACCGGCCTGCAGCGCGCCGCCCTGGCCCCCGGCACCGCCTTCGCCAGCCGCAGGCTGCTGCGCACCGCGGTGGTGCTCCTGGGCCTGCAGCTGCCGCTCGGCGCCGTGCTCGCGCTGGGCTGGCAGGGCCTGGTCGTCGTCGTCGTCACCGTGGCGGTGACGTTCGCCGGCACGCTGCTCCTGGGGCGCGCCCTCGGCCTGCCGCCGGGCCGGAGCCTGCTCGTGTCCACCGGCTTCTCCATCTGCGGGGCCTCCGCCATCGCCGCGGTGGAGCCGCTGGCGAAGGCCCGCAAGGACGACGTCACCACCGCCGTGGCGCTCGTGACCCTCTGCGGCTCGCTCGCGATCCTCGTGCTGCCGCCGCTGGCGGGGCCGCTGGGGCTCGACCCGGTGGCCTTCGGGGCGTGGGTGGGGGCGAGCGTCCACGACGTCGGGCAGGTCGTGGCCACCGCGAGCCGCGTGGACGGGGCCCTGCAGACCGCCGTCGTCGTCAAGCTCGCGCGGGTGGCGCTGCTGGCGCCGCTGGTGGCGGGGGTCGGGCTGGCGGCGCGGCGCGCCGCTCGCTCCCGGGCCGCCGCCGACGACGACGGCACCTCGCGCGCCCGGGTGCCGCTGCTGCCGCTGTTCGTCGTGGGCTTCCTGCTCGCCGTGGCGGTCCGGAGCACGAGGCTGCTGCCCACCGGGCTGCTCGACGCGGCCCAGCTGGTGCAGACGGTGCTGCTCGTGGCGGCCCTGTACGCCCTCGGCACGGGGATCCGGCTGCGCGTGCTCGTGCGCACCGGCGGGCGCTCGCTGGTCCTCGGCATCGTGTCGTGGGTCCTCGTGGCCGGCGTGGCCTACGCGGGGGTGCGCCTGCTCGGCCTGTGAGCACAGCGGACGCCCAGGGGCCTCCCGGCCGTCGGCGGGGCGTGGTTCGATCTGGCGGTGCACCTGGGCGACGACGGCGGGACCACCGCCACCGTGCCCGCGGGCTGGTGGCTGCGGGCGCTGGCCAGCATCCCCGACCCCGTCGCCGTCCTCGGACCGGGCTGGGAGGTGCTGTGGGTGAGCCCCGCGGCCGCCTCGGCCAGCGGGCTCGACCCCGCCGCCGTGGTGGGCCGGGTGCTGTGGGACGCGGTGCCCGGCACCTCCACGAGCGAGGAGCCGCTGCGCCGCGCGGCGCGCACCGGCGCCACCACCACGTGGGAGGCGCGGATCGGCGGGCCGCGCTGGTACGAGCTGCAGGCGGTCCCGCTCGACGGGCTGCTGCTGGTGGTGGCCCGCAGCGCCGACGAGCGGCGGCGGGCGGCCGAGCAGCTGGCGGACTCCCTGGAGCGCACCCGCCTGGTGCTGGAGGTGTCCACGGCGCTGGGCGCGGCCCGCACGCTCGACGAGGTCGCCTCGGCCGTCGTGACCGTGGCCACGGAGAAGCTCGGAGCGGACTACGGCGGGCTGTCGGTGGTGGACTGGTCCACCCGGCGCGTGCGCACCGCGTCCCGCGCGCAGATCGACCCCGCGGTCGAGGAGGCCTGGGCCGACCTGCCGCTGGAGCACGCCGGGCCGGCCCCCCACGTGTGCCGCACCGGTGAGGAGCTGGTCTTCGAGCGCCTCGAGGACGTCGGGGCGCTCTTCCCCGAGGTCGCCGACCGCGTCCGGCGCTCCGGCCTGCGCTCGGGGCTTGTGGTGCCGCTGGTCGCGGAGGACTCCGTGGTCGGGGCCCTGACCGTGGGCTGGCGCGAGGACGGGCGCGTCAGCGGCGGCGTGCTCGACGTGGTGCGCGCCTCCGCCGGCGCCACCGGGCAGGCGGTGCGGCGCGCGCTGCTGCTGGCCGACCGCGCCAGCGCCGCCGAGGTGCTGCAGCGCGCGCTGCTGGCGCCGCTGCCCCGCGGGCTGGACGTGGAGCTGGCGGCGCGCTACCTGCCGGCGGGGCGCCGCGACCACGTGGGGGGCGACTGGCACGACGCCGTCCCCCTCGACGGCGGCCGGCTGGCCCTCGTGGTGGGCGACGTGGCCGGCCACGACGTCGAGGCCGCGGCGGTGATGGGGCGCGCCAGCGGGGCCCTGCGCTCCTTCCTGCTGGCCGTCGACGGGCTCCCGTCGCGGGCGCTGACGGCCGCTGACGACGCGTTCTGGCGCCTGGACGTGCCCGCGCCGGCCACCGTGGTGGCCGGGGTGCTCACCCCGCCGGGCCGCGCGGGCGCGCGGAGCTGGCGGTGGGCCAACGCCGGGCACCCGCCCCCGCTGCTGGTGCCGCCGGACGGGCGCACGCGGGTGCTCTCGCGCCCCCCGGAGCTGCTGCTCGGCGTCGACCCGAGCACCCACCGCACCGACCACGTGGTGACGGTGCCGTCGGGCTCGGTGCTGCTCCTGCACAGCGACGGGCTGGTGGAGCGGCGCGACCGCGACCTCGACGAGGGCACCGCCGAGCTCGCGGCGCTGCTGGGGCCGCTCGTGGCCGAGCACGCCGGCGCCTCGCTGGAGGAGCTGCTGGACGCGCTGCTCGCCGCGGCGCTGCCGGGGCGCCCCGCCGACGACGTCGTCGTCATGGCCGTGCGCACCCCCTGAGCGGGTGCGGGTCCGGACCCCGGCGGGCACGATGGTCGAGCACCGCCCGACCGGGTCGGTGCACGAGCAGGAGGCCGCATGTCCCTCAACGACGACGACATCACCACGACCACCGGAGCGGGCGGGGCGGGCGGAGACGCCGACTCCGGCGACTCCGACGCCACCCAGGTCGACCCGGCCGGCTCCGACCCGGCCGGCGTGGACCCCGCCGGCGGCTCCGGTGGCGACGCCGACTCCGGCGACTCCGACAGCACCCAGGTCGACCCGGCCGGCTCCGACCCCGCGGGCGTCGACCCTGCGAACAGCTGACGTGACGGCTGAGCTCGAGCGCGAGCTGGCGGCCCCGGTCCCCGCGGGGACCGGGGCCGGTCCGTCTCCGCTGGCCCGCTGCTTCGGCACCACGCCCGAGCGCTTCGCGGCCGAGCACTGGAACCGCGCTCCGCTGCTGGTGCGCGCCGCCGACCGCGGGCACGCCCTGGCGCGCGGCTTCGACGACCTGCTCTCCCCCGCCGACGTCGACGCGCTGCTGGGCCCGCGCGGCCTGCGCACGCCGTTCTTCGCCATGGTCAGGGACGGCGTGACCCTGCCGCGGTCCAGCTACACGCGCGCCGCGAACGCCGGCAACCAGCGCCTGGGCGACCTGCCCGACCCGGACGGCATCGCGAGGAACCACGCCGAGGGCGCCACCATCGTGCTCAACGCGCTGCACCGCGTGTGGCCGGCGCTCGGGGTGTTCTGCCGCGACCTCGCCGCCGAGCTCGGCTGCCAGACCCAGACGAACGTCTACGTGACCCCGCCCGGCGCGCAGGGCTTCAAGCCCCACCACGACACCCACGACGTGCTCGTGCTGCAGGTCGACGGGCGCAAGCACTGGACGATCCACCCGCCGGCGGTGGAGCTGCCGCTGCGCACGCAGCCGAGCAAGGACCTCGGGCCCGACCCCGTGGGCGGCCGGGAGCCCCTCGTCGACACCGTGCTGGAGCCCGGCGACGCGCTGTACCTGCCCCGCGGCTACCTGCACTCGGCGCAGACGACGGACGACCGCTCCATCCACCTCACGGTGGGCCTGCTGGCCACCACCTGGCAGGACGTGCTCACCGACCTCCTCGCGTCGGCAGGGAAGGGGGGTGGCGAGGACTCCCTCGCCCTGCGCCGGGCCCTGCCGCTGCCGGTGGAGGCCGAGGGGCCCACCGGCCTCGAGAGCGACGTCGCCGTGTTCCGCCGCGCCGCCCTGGCGTGGCTGGAGCAGCTCGACGACGACGCCGTCGAGCGCGTCGTGGCAGCCCGGCGCCGCCAGGCGGTGCCCCTGGAGCCCGTGGGCCCGCTGTCCCAGGACCGCGCGGCCCGCACGCTCGGCGCCGACGGCGCGGTGCGTCCGCGGATCGGGCTGCACGCGCGGGTCGAGGTGGCCGGCGACCGCGTGGAGCTGCGCGTCGACCAGCGCACGGTCAGCTTCCCCGGGTGGGTCGAGCCGGCGCTGCGCGCGGCGCTGGCGGGGCCGTCGTCGCCGTCGTCCCTGGCCGGCTCCGGGGTGGCGATCGACGCCGACGACGCGCAGGTGCTCCTGCGGCGGCTGCTGCGCGAGCGGGTCCTCGTGCCCGCCGGGCAGGTGCCGGAGGGCACGAGCTGACGTCCGACCAGCCGGTCGGGGTGCTCACCGCGTCCTCAGCCCCCGAGGGCCTCACCCCGGCCGACCGGCGCTACTCCTGCGCCGCCGAGTCGCAGCAGCGCGGCGAGCCCGTGCTGGGCTCGGCGAGCACCACGCGCGGCTTCCTGCTGGTGGAGGAGCCCGGCCCGTGGGGGCCTGGGGGTGTGCCGTCCTCCCGGCTGGGCGACGCGGCCACCGCGGCGCTCAAGGAGGTGGCCGCCTCGATCGGCGCCAAGCTGCTGCTGGTGCGCCGGCCCGGCGCGAGCGTCCTGCGCGCCGCTGCCGGTGACGACGGCGAGCGCGTGCTCATGCGGGTCTCGGTGCGCCGAGACCGCGAGCGCGTCATCACCCGGTCGTGCTCGGTGGCCGAGGTCGTCCAGGCGGCGCGCTCGCCGGAGGGCTGGACGGACCTCGACACCTCCGACGGCGGGCCGCTGCTCGTGTGCACGCACGGGCGCAAGGACTGGTGCTGCGCGCGGCGGGGCCGCCCGCTGGCCGCGGCGCTGGCCGAGCTGGCGCCGTCGCGGGTGTGGGAGTGCTCCCACCTGGGCGGGGACAGGTTCGCCGCCAACCTGCTGTCCCTGCCGACCGGCTGGACCTACGGGCGCGTGGACACCGCGGACGCTGCCGCGGTGGTGGAGGCGACGGCGGTGGGTCGTGTGGTGCCGGCGCTGCTGCGCGGACGCTGCTGCGACGCGATGGTGGTGCAGGCCGCCGACGTGCTGGCGCGCCAGGCGCTGGGCCGCGCCGAGGTGCGCGACCTTGTGCCGGTCTCCGCGACGCGCGAGGGTGCGGACGCCGACGCGCCGTGGCGGGTGGTCTTCGACCTCGCGGACGGCTCACCCCTGGCGGTGCGGGTGCGCCAGCGCCACGTGGAGAGCCCTCAGCGCCTCACGTGCGGCGCCGCGGTGGCGCAGCACGCCCGCACCTGGGAGCTGCTGGACGCGGGCCCGACCTCGTGAGCTGCACGGTGTCGGACCCGCGTCGGCCGCGTCAGCTGGGGACGTAGTCGAACGTCTCGGGGTTCGGGCCGGTGCGGCCGGCCTCGCCCTTGTCGAGGGCGCTGATGGCGGCGACGTCGGAGTCGGCCAGCTCGAAGTCGAAGATCTCGAAGTTGGCCTGCATGCGCTCGGTGGTCACCGACTTGGGGAAGACGATGTCGCCGCGCTCGACGTGCCAGCGCAGCGTCACCTGCGCCGTCGACTTCCCGACGCGCTCGGCGATCTCCGAGATGGTGGGGTCGTCGAGGACGCGGCCCTGGGCGATGGGCGACCAGGCCTCGGTGGCGATCTGGTGGTCGACGCCGTAGGCCCGGGTCTCGTCGTTGGTGAAGTAGGGGTGGACCTCGATCTGGTTCACCGCCGGGGTGATCTCCGTCTCGCGGGCCAGGCGGCGGAGCTGGTGGGGCGTGAAGTTGGAGACGCCGATCGAGCGGGCGCGGCCGTCGCGGTAGAACTCCTCCAGGACCCGCCAGGTGGCGGGGAAGTCGCCGTCGTACAGCGTGGGCAGCGGCCAGTGGATGAGGAACAGGTCGACCTGCTCCACCCCCAGCTCGGACAGCGTCGTCGAGAACGCGGCCCGCGCGTCGTCGGGTCGGTGGAAGCCGTTGTTGAGCTTGCTGGTGATGAAGAACTCGTCGCGGTCGAGTCCGGAGGCGCGCACGGCCTCGCCGACGCCCTTCTCGTTCCCGTACATCTCAGCGGTGTCGATGTGGCGGTAGCCGATCTCGATCGCCCGCCCGGTCACCTCGGCGGTGTCCTCCGGGGGCACCTGGAACACCCCGAAGCCCAGCTGCGGGATGGTGCGGCCGTCGTTGAGCGTGATCGTCGGGACGGCTCCGGTCTTCTGCGTCGTGTCACTCACGGTGGGTGCAGTACCCCGTCGCGCGCGGTCCACACCTCAGACGTCAGACGAGCGCTGCGGCCGCCCCCGCGAGGCGCACGACGTCGAGCGCGTCCGTCCCGTCCCCCACGGGCTGCAGCACCACGGACGTCGCGCCGGCCTCGCCGTAGGCCCGCACGAGCGCGGCCACCTCGTCGGCGGACCCCACCAGCGGCGCGGCCGGGCGGTGGTTGCCCCACCCGTCGGCCTCGGCGTCGATGCGCTCGCGCGCGCCGTCCCCCACCGCGGACGGCACGAACACCACCACGTGGAAGGCGTCGTCACCGGCCCGGCCGGTGTGCCCGACGGAGGCGGCCACCTCCTCCGGGGACGGACCGGCGTCGAGGATGACGCCGTCGGAGCGCTCCCCCGCCAGCGCCAGCGTCTTCGGGCCGCGCGCGCCCACGAGCAGCGGCGGCACCACCTGCGGCGGGTGGTCGAGCTGCACGCCGTCGAGGTGGACGTAGCGGCCGTCGGCGCTGACCCGCTCCCCCCGCAGCAGGGGTGCGAGCACGTCGAGGTGCTCGCGCAGCAGCGTCATCGGTGACGCCTCGCGCGCACCGACCTGCCCCATCCAGTCGAGCACCCCGTGACCCACGCCCGGCAGGAAGCGCCCCGGGAACGCCCGCGCCAGCGCCGCGACCTCCATGGACGTCAGCGCCGGGTTGCGCAGCGGCACGGGCATGAGCCCCAGGCCGACGCGGATCGAGGAGGTCCACGCCAGCGCCAGCGCCGAGGAGGTCAGGCCCCCCGCCCAGAAGCAGTCCTCCCAGAGCCACAGCTCGTGGGCGCCGGCCTGCTCGGCGGTGGTGGCGTGCTCCCGCAGCGCCTCCGGCGGCTGCTGCGGGCGGACGACCACCCCCACCGCCGGCGACGACGGGGCGGACGACGACGGCTGCTGCTGAGCGGCGCTGCTGGGCACGGACCCGAGCCTGCCAGTCCCCGCCGACGGCGTCACGGGCAGCGGCTACGGTCGCCGGTCGTGGGGTGGCTCGAAGGCGTCGGCGTGGTCGCGAGCGCGGCCAGCGTGCTCCTGGCGGTCCTCCAGCGACCCTCGACCTACCCGGTGGGCATCCTCGGGTGCCTGGCCTTCGGGTGGCTCTTCACCACCGGCGGCCTGTACGCGCAGGCGGGGCTGCAGGTGGTCTACGTGGCCCTCAGCGCGCTCGGGTGGTTCTGGTGGGTGCGCGGCGGGCCGGGGCGCACCCGCCTGCGGGTGCGCGCCACCCCGCCCTGGGCGTGGCCGGTGGCGGTCGCGTCCGCCGTCGTCCTCGGCGCCCTGCTGTGGGCGGTGCTCGTGCGCAGCGACGACCCCGCCCCGGTCGCCGACGCCGGCACCACGGCCCTCAGCCTGGTGGCCCAGCTCATGCTCGACCGGAAGCTGCTCGGCACGTGGCTGGTGTGGATCGTCACCGACGTGTGGCTCGTGGGCCTGTACGCCTCGCAGGGCCTGCACGCCACGGCACTGCTCTACGCCGGCTTCGTGATGCTCTGCGCGTTCGGGTGGCGCTCCTGGCGCCGGGAGCTCCCGGCGGCCGCCCGGTGAGCGAGCAGCGCTTCGCCCAGGGCCTGGTGGTGGGCAAGTTCTACCCTCCGCACGCCGGCCACCTGCACCTCGTGGCCACCGCGCTGCGCCGCTGCGAGCGGGTGCAGGTGCAGGTGCTCGCCTCCAGCGCGGAGTCGGTGCCCGGCGAGCTGCGCGCGGCGTGGCTGCGCGAGGAGCTGCCCGGCGCCGACGTCGTCACGGCCCTGGACGACCACCGGGTCGACTACGCCGACCCCGCCGCGTGGGAGGCGCACGTCGGCGTCATGCGGTCGCTGCTGGACGCCCGCGGGGTGGACGGCGTCGACGCGGTGCTCACCTCCGACGCGTACGGCGCCGAGCTGGCCCAGCGGCTCGGGGCGCAGTGGGTGCAGGTCGACCCCGGCCGCACGGCCGTGCCGGTGTCGGGCCGCGCCGTGCGCGCGGACCCGGCGGGGCACTGGTGGGCGCTCCCGGCGGCGGTGCGGGCCTGGCACGCGCTGCGCGTCGTCGTCGTGGGGGCCGAGTCGACCGGGACGACCACGCTGTCGCGAGACCTGGCCGAGCACTTCGGCGCCCCGTGGGTGCCCGAGCACGGCCGGGAGTGGTGCGAGGTGCGCCCGGGCGGGCTGGAGGCCCCCTGGCACACGGCCGAGTTCGACCTCATCGCCCGCGAGCAGAGCCGCCTCGAGGACGACGCCGCCCGCACCGCCCGGCGGCCGCTCGTGGTCTGCGACACCGACGCGCTGGCCACGGCGGTCTGGCACGAGCGCTACGTCGGCCACCGCTCCCCCACCGTCGAGGCGCTGGCGGCCTCCCGGGTGCCGGACCTGTACCTGCTCACCGGTGCGGAGATCCCCTTCGTGCAGGACGGCTGGCGCGACGGCGAGCACGTGCGCCTGGCGATGCACGAGAGGTTCCGCGAGGTGCTCGCGGCGCAGCCGGCGCCGTGGCTGGAGGTCTCCGGCACCCCGGAGCAGCGCCTGGCCGCGGCCGTCGAGGCCGTCGAGCGGCTGCCGCTGCGGGGCCGGCCGATGAGCGACCCGCTGCCCGAGGCCGGTGTCGAGGCCGGTGCTGGAGTGACGGGGAGCATGCTGGCGCCGTGAGCAGCAGCCCGCCGCCTCCGCACCACCTCGAGCTGGGCCGCGTCTCCAGCGCGCCGACCCGCCCGCCGGCGCCGGCGCGCACGGAGCGGGACGACGGCGCGCTCGACGTCGCCGACCTCTACGCCCCCGAGGGCGCGCTCCCGGGGGTCGACGGCGGTGGAGCCCCCTCCCCCGCGCAGCTGGCCGAGAAGCTGCGGCAGGCGTACTTCTGGATGGTCAACCACGCGATCATCAGCCCCCACTGCGACGTGGAGCTGCTCGCCGACGACGCGGTCCGCCCCCCGACGTTCCGCCTCGGCGACTCGCGCGCGGAGCTGGTGCTGCCGACCGACCAGTCGTACAGCTCCTTCGTGCTGCTGCCGCTGCTGACGTTCGCGGTGCGGGGGCGCTGCCTGCTGGTGGGCGGCCCGGGCCGCGGCAAGACGGCGAGCGCGCTGCTCATGGGCGTCATCGCCGGGTACACCCCGGCGCAGGTGCGCCGGGCGGTCCAGCACGGGCACCCCCAGGTGTCCGTGGCGGACCTGTTCGGCACGCCGCTGCCGCGGGGTCTGGTGGAGGCCGAGCGCCTCGCCGACGTCGAGGTGGCCTGGCGCTCCTGGCTCGGCATGCGCGTCAAGGTGGTCGACGAGTACAACCGCATCCCCACGCGCACCCAGTCCGCGCTGCTCACGGTGCTGGCCGACGGCTACGTCGAGGTCTACGACCAGGTCTTCGAGACCGGTGACGCCGCCTGGTACCTCACCGCCAACGACGACCTCGGCGGCGGCACCTACGAGGTGGTGGAGGCGCTGCGCGACAGGATCGACGTGGTGGTGGCGGCGCTGCCGTTCAACCACCGGTTCCTCGGGGCGCTGGTGGAGCGCGGAGAGCGGCGGATCCGTCCCGAGGAGGCGGTGCCGCCCTCGATCGTCTTCGACGAGGCCGAGCACGCCGCGCTGGCCGCCGCCGTGCGCGCGGTGCCGCTGCCGCAGCCCGTGCGCCGGCGGCTGGAGCACTTCGCCGGCCAGCTGGAGCTGCTGGAGCGGGCGGGCCGGCAGTTCGAGTACCGCACCAAGGACACCGCCCGCCTGGCCGGGGTGGACCCGCACCTGCTGGCGGCGGCCGACACCGGCCGCGACCGCCTCGGCGACGTCGGCGCGCAGACCCTCAACGGCCTGTCGGTGCGCTCCCTGCAGGCGCTCGTGCTCTACGCCAAGGCGATGGCGCTGTTCCGGGGCCGCGACCAGGTGGGCGTGGACGACCTGCGCGCCGTGCTTCCGTTCGTGCTGCACGACAAGGTGGCGCCCGACCTGTCCTCGCCCGCCTTCGAGGGCGGCCGCGAGGAGCTGCGGACCGACCGGACGTCGTGGCTGCGGGACCTCTTCGACACCGCGTGCGCCCAGTACGAGGCGGCGGGGCTGGACGACGACGACCCGGTCGGCGACGTCCTCGCCGAGCTCGAGGCCGGGCTCGACGGCGTCACCGAGGCGGAGGTGCTCACGCGGCAGGCCCGCATCGAGCAGCTGCTGGCCGCCTGGCAGGACGGCCGCAAGCTCCACGGGCACCTCTACGACGACGCCCTCGCCCTCAAGCACGCCCACCAGCGCTACACGAACTACCTCGCCTGGCTGCGCTGGAGCGACCGCTGACCACCGCCCCAGCCCCGGCGCCGCCCCCCGCGTGGTGGCGGGAGCTGCTGGTGGCCCGGCGCGAGCCGTGGAACGCCGCCGCGGCGGCCGCGCGGGCGCGCGGCGCTGACCGGACGGCGCTGGCGGCGGCGCTGCGCGAGGTCGGCGCCGCGCTCGCGGACGCGGGGCCGGCGCACGGCTCACCCGCCCTCGTCGGGCTGGCGGACGCTCTGGTGCCGGCCGCGCTCGACCTCGTCGCGCAGCGGCGCTGGTCGGGGCCTGGCGGGAGCTCGGCCCAGCGGAGGGCGCTGCTCGCCGCCCCCGCCCTGCTGGCTCACTGCGGCGCCGACGGCGGGAGGTCGCCGGGGGTGCTGTCCGACCTGCTCTCCGCGACCGGGCGCCTCCAGCGCTGGGGCGACGTCCCCGCCTGGCTCGAGCGGCTGGTCGCGGCGGCCATGACGGCCGGCGCCGCGGCCGCCGCGGACAGCGCCCCTGACCTGCTGCGGCAGCTGGGAGTGGTGGCCGCCTGGCGCAGCGGCGCGGTGCGCCTGCGCCGAGCGGCGCTGGCCAGCGCCAGGCGCGTGCCGGCCGACGCGGCGTGCGCGGCGCTGTCCCTCCCGGAGCTGGGTGCCGAGCGCCTGGCGCTGGTGCTGGAGGAGCACGCGGCGGACCCGTGGTGGTGGCCGGACGGCGGCAGGGGGCGGGGCGCCGGCGACGGGCCGGGGCGCCCCGTGGTGGCGCGGCTCGGCGGCTTCCGCGGCTTCGGCGGCCCCTGGGCGCGACCGCCCCGCGTGCTGGGCCCGCTGGACCGGGACGGCGCCGCCTGGGACGTCGCCACCGCCCACCCGGACCACCCCGGTGCCGAGGAGCGCTGGCGGGTGCTGGCGGACGTGCACGGCGTCGCGGTGCACCGCTGGTCACCGGGCCCCGACCTGCCGGTCCGCTCGGGCGGGACCGGCGCCGGGACCGCGCCGCCGGAAGCACCGCCCTGGGACGACGAGGTGACGGGCCGCGCGAGCGCCGGGCGCACCGCGGTGCTGAGCCGGGCCCACTCCCACCTGCTCGACGTCGTGCTGCTGGACGCACGAGGCCTGCTGTGAGGGAGCCGGACGGGGGCTGGGACGCGCTGCGCGCGCGGTGGTCGGAGGCGTGGCCGCGTGCGCTGCGGGCGTGGGGGACCACGGCCCGCCTGCACGCGCCGGTGCTGCACGGGCCGGGCGGCCCGCCCCCGCCGGAGCCGCCGGTGGGCTCCTTCGCCTGGTTCTCCTGCAGCGAGGTCGAGGTGCACGTCGACCTCGCCGACGTGGTGCGCCGCGGCCTGGCCGACCACCCCGAGGCGGTGCTGGCGCACGAGGTGGGCCACCACGTGCTCGCCCCCGGCGACCTCTCCACCGCGGCGCGCGTGCTGGCACGGGTCCGCCAGGGCCTGGTGGACCGCGACGCCGCCGCGCCGCTGGTCGCCAACCTCTGGAGCGACCTGCTCATCAACGACCGGCTGCAGCGGCGCGCCGGCCTGCGCCTCGACGCCGTGTGGCGGGCGCTGGGCCCGCCGCCGGCTGACGACGTGCTCATGCTCCTGGCGATGCGCGCCGACGAGCTGCTCTGGTCGCTGCCGTCCGGCACGCTCACCGGCGCCGCGGGCCCGGGAGTCGCACCGCGGCCGTCGTCGCGGCAGCGGTGGTGGCAGCGCCAGCAGGCGCCGCGAGCGCCGTCCGAGCGAGCGGTGCCCGAGCTGGAGGCGCAGCTGCTCGCTCGCATGGTGCGCGTCTTCGCCGACGACCCGGTGGCCGGCGCGGGCGGCTTCGCGGCGCTGGTCCGCCAGCTCGTCGCCGGCCGGGACGGTGACGCCCTGGGCACCGGTCGCGCCGCGGTCTGCTCCCAGCGCGGTGAGTCCGGCGCCGCGGTGCACGGGCTGGCCAGCGACCCCTCGCTCGGCGGGCCGGCGCTGCACCCGGCCCTGGACCCCCGCGTGATGCCCCAGCCCCGGGGGGACGAGGCCGACGACGAGCGCCAGGACGGCGCGGCGCGCGGCGGAGGAGCCTCCGGCTCAGCGGGGCAGGCGCTCGGCCCGGCGGACACCGCGGCGGTGCTGTCGCTGCTGGGGGTCACCGGCTCGGCGCAGGAGGCGGCGGCCCGCTGGTACCGCGAGCGCGCGGCGCCGCTGCTGGTGCCCTTCCCCAGCGCGCCCTCGCCCCGGGCGGTGGAGCCGCTGCTGGCCGCGGACGAGCCGTGGGACGTCGGCGACGACGTCTCCGCGCTCGACGTGGTGGCCTCCCTGCGGCGCTCCCCCCGCCTCGTGCCGGGCCTGACCACCGTGCAGCGGGGCTGGGAGGTCTCGGACGGCCCCGAGCGGGCGCGACTCCCCCTCGACCTCGACCTCTACCTCGACTCGTCGGGCTCGATGCCCGACCCCGCGCGTGCGGTCTCCCCGGTGGCGCTGGCAGGGGCGGTGCTGGCGCTGTCGTGCCTGCGGGCCGGAGGGCGGGTGCAGGCGACCACGTGGAGCGGCCCGGGGCAGGTGGCGGGCACGGACGGCTTCGTGCGCGACGCCGGCGCGGTGCTCGCCGCGGTGGTGGCGCACTTCGGCGGCAGCACGGCGTTCCCGCTGGACCTGCTGGAGCGCACCCACCTCGACGACCAGCGGCACCACCGACCCGAGCAGCACCGGCGGCAGTGCCACGTGGCGGTGGTCTCCGACGACGGCGTCTCCACGGCGTTCCCCGCGGAGGGCCGTCCCGGTGCAGGGGTCGCGGCGCGCGCGCTGGAGGTGGCCGGTGGTGGTGGCACGCTGCTGCTGGCCGTCCCGCCGGTGTGGGTGGAGCGGGTCCGCGAGGTGGCGGGCGGCTACGCCGTCCGGGCCGTGAGCACGCAGGAGGAGCTGGTGGCGCTGTGCCGGGAGCTGGCCACCTCGACCTGGGGACCGCGCGAGGGCTCGAGGAGCCGGCGGTGAGCCGTGAGGGACCGGCGCTGGCGGCGCTGACGGCGCGGCTGGCGGCGGCGCCCCGGGACGCCCTGGACCCGGGGGTGGTGGCGCTGGCCGTGGTCGACGACGCGCTGACGGCGCTCGGGGGTCCCCCGCTGGACGGCGCGCTGCGCCGCAGGCTGGCCTCCGGGCCGCTGGGCAGCGCCGAGGGGCGCACGGGGGCGGTGCTGGCGAGCTGGCTGGTGCTGTCCCCCGCCTGGCGCGCGGCGCAGCCGGACCCGCGGGCCGCGCTCGCCGTCGTCGAGGCCCTGGCGGGGTCCCTGGCGCCGGTGCTGCCGCCGGCGCAGTGGGTGGGTGACCCCGCGGGACGCGAGGAGGCCGCGCGCGCCGCGCTGCGCGCGGCGGGGATGCGTCCCGCAGGGGAGGACGACGCGGTGGCCGAGGACCGGTGGACCGCGGTGAGCAGCGCGCTGCGGGCCTCGGCGATGGCCGAGGTGGCGCAGGAGGTGCGCCGCGCCCAGGAGCTGGCGCGGGCGCTGGCGGAGCGCAGGGCCCGGGAGGCCGCGGCCCAGTACACGCATGTCTGACGCCGGCCTCGACCCGGTCCTGGCCGAGTACGAGCCGATGGGCGCGGCCGTGCTGCCCGACGAGGAGCGCTGGCCGCTCCTCGTCGCGGCGGGGGCGGAGCGCCTGCGGGCGCTGCGGGAGCACCCGGCGGCGCCCCGCTGGACGCACGCGTGCGGTGACCGGCTGGACTCCGGCGACCTCGACGCGCTCGACGCGCTCGCCGCCGCGCTCGCGGCGGGGTCCGGTCGCGACGCTCCCCCCGGCGGCGCGGAGCCGGCGTGGGTGGGCGAGCTGGTGGCGCGGGTGCACGCGACGGCGCCGCGCTACCGCCGTCTGGTGCGCGAGGGCCGCGCCGGTGGGCCGGGCGGACGTGCGCCCGACCGCCTCGCCGACGTGGCGCCCGTCGCCCGGGCGGACCTCGTGGCCGACCTGGCCGGGTTCGTGCCGGTGGACGTGCCGCTGGCGCGGGTGCTCGAGGGCACGAGCTCCGGCAGCACCGGCGCGGCGCTCGTGGTGCCGCTGCACCCGCGCGCCCTGGCCGCGGAGGTGGTGCTGCTGCGGCACCTGCTCGAGGGCTGCGGCGTGCGGTGGGAGCCCTCGAGCGAGCGCGCCGGGCTGGTCAGCCTGCTCGCGCAGCCGACGGCGTTCACGTACGCCTCGGTGATGAGCGCGTTCGGGCAGGCCGCCATGGCGCGCCTGACGCTGCACCCGTCGGCCTGGCGGCGGCCGCAGGACGCCCGGGCTCTGCTGGAGGCGCTCGACCCGCAGGTGGTGAGCACCACGCCGTGGCCCCTGGCGCAGCTGTGCGACCTCGCCGACGCCGGCGCCGACCTGCACCCCCTCGCGCTGGTGAGCGGCGCGGCGCAGCTGCCCGCAGGGCTGCGGCGCCGGGCGACCGAGGCCTTCGGGGTGCCCGTGCTCGACCTGTACGGGCTGCGCGAGACCGGACCGGTGGCGGTCTGCGCCGACGGTGCGGGCGTGCACGTCGTCGTCCCGCGCCGCGTGCACGTGGAGGTGCTCGACCCCTCCGGCGCGCAGGTCGCCCCGGGGGTGCGCGGGGAGGTGGTGGTGACGGTGGACGAGAACCCCCACCTCCCGCTGCTGCGCTACCGCACCGGTGACACGGCCCGCCTCGTGCGCGTGGGGGGACGGCCGGCGCTGGCGGGGCTGCAGGGCCGCCCGGCCGTGGCGCTGCTCAGCGGGTCCGGTGAGCGGGTGGAGTCGGTGACCACCACGCAGCTGCTGCAGGCGCACGGGCTGCGCGGATGGCACCTCCACCAGGACGCCGCCGGTGCGGTGGTGCTGCGGACCCGCGACGGCGACGGCGACGCGGCCGCCGCCCGCGCCAGCCTCCAGCGCCTGCTCGGCCTGCCGGTGGCGCTGGGGACGCTCGACGCGGCCGGCCAGGGCCCCGGGAGCCCTGCACGGCGCACCACGTGCGACCTGCCCGGGGGCGCCCCCGCCTGAGCCTCACCCCTCGGGCAGCACCTGCCCGCCGTCCACCACGAGGCTCTGCCCGGTGATGTACCCGGCCTGCTCGCCGGCCAGGAAGAGCGCGGCGGCCGCGATGTCGTCCACCGTGCCGAGGCGTCCCAGCGGCACGGCGGCGGCCATGGTGTCGAGGTAGTCGGCGCCGAGGTCGCGCAGGCCCTCGGTGAGGACGTTGCCGGGCAGCACGGCGTTGACGGTGACCCCCTGCGGGGCCAGCTCGAGGGCAGCGGTCCTCATGAAGCCGAGCTGGGCGGCCTTGGACGCGCCGTAGTGCGACCAGCCGGCGTCTCCGGTGACCGGCCCGGTGATGGAGGAGGTGATCACCACGCGGCCGCGGCCGGAGGCGGCCAGCAGCGGTGCGCAGGCGGCGACGGCCAGCACCGTGCCCTTGACGTTGACGGCGAGCACCTCGTCGAGGTCGGCCTCGGTCATGGTGGCCAGCTCCGCCTTGGGGAAGATCCCCGCGTTGGCGCACAGCACGTCCAGCCCGCCCAGCCGCTCGGTGGCGGCCTGCGCCAGCGCCGCGCACCCCGCACCAGTGGCGACGTCCAGGGCGGCGTGCTGCACGTCACCGCCCTCGTCCCTCAGGGCCGCGGCTGCGGCGGCCAGGTCGTCCTCACCGCGGGCGGTGAGCAGCACGCGGGCACCGTCCCGCGCGAAGCCCCGCGCGATGCCCAGGCCGATGCCGCGGCTCGCGCCGGTGACGGCGACGCGCACGCCGGCGAAGGAGGGGGTCGAGCTCGTCATGGGCCCACCCCACCGCATCCGGCCCGCACCCGGGGAGGCCGAAACACGCTGGTCACACGACGGTGACACATCTGCCGCGCGCCGAGAGGAACCTCCCGGCCACCGACCGGCCCAGCACGGGCCGGCACCGCGCCACCACGCTTCCAGGAGGGCCAGTCGTGGCCACCGAGACCACCGGCACCACCCCACCGATCCCCACCCAGAAGGGCGCCGCGACCACGGCGCCCACGAGCAGCGCCCCGCCCGCGGCCCTCAAGGCCGGCTCCCTCGGGCTGGTCGCCGTCCTGTTCATGGCCGTGGCGAACGCCGCGCCGATCACGGCCATCACCGCCAACGTGCCGATCGCCATCGCCTACGGCAACGGGCTGCAGGCGCCGGCCGGCTTCGCGATCGCCACCGTCATCCTCACGCTGTTCGCCGTGGGCTTCGTGTCCATGGCGCGCCACATCACCACCGCCGGAGCCTTCTACGGCTTCATCACCCACGGCCTCGGCACCGTGTGGGGCACGGCGTCGGGCGCGCTGGCCACCATGGCCTACGTCGTGTTCGAGGCGTCGCTGGTGGGCATCTTCAGCTTCTTCGCCTCCGACGCCCTCGACCAGTGGTTCGGGCTGAGCGTCAACTGGCTGGTGCTCGCGGCCGCCTGCGTGCTCGTCGTCGGCGTGCTGGGCTACTTCGACATCAGCCTGGCCGCGGTGGTCATGGGCTTCTTCCTCGTCTGCGAGGTGGTGCTGCTCGTGGCGCTGGCCGCCTCCGTGGTCGTCCGCGGCCCGGCCGACGGCTGGCAGCTGGGCTCGCTCAACCCGATCGGGGCCTTCACCGGGCTGCCGGAGGGCGGCGGCTTCGACATCAGCGCCGGCGACCCGCCCGCCCTGCTGGCGGCCGGCAGCGGCGCGATCGGCCTGTTCTTCGCCTTCTGGTCGTGGGTGGGCTTCGAGACCACCGCCGTGTACGGCGAGGAGTCCAAGAACCCGCGCCGCATCGTGCCGCGGGCCACGCTGATGGCGGTGGTCGGGCTCGGCGTCTTCTACGTGCTCGTCTCCTGGCTGGTCATCGCCGGCAACGGCGCCCAGCAGGCCATCACCCTCTCCGCGACCGACCCGACCTCGATGTTCACCGGGCTCGCCGCCGCCAACCTCGGCGGGGAGTGGGTGGCCGACGTCTACCTCTTCCTCATCGTGGCCGGCTCCTTCGCCTGCGCCCAGGCGTTCCACAACGCCGCGTCGCGCTACCTGTTCGCCATGGGCCGCGACCTGCCGGCGCTGCGGGGGTCGCTCGGCGCCGTCCACGGCAAGCACGGCTCGCCGCACGTCGCGTCCCTGGTGCAGACCGGCATCACCGCGGCCTTCGTCATCGGCTTCTACCTGCTCACCACGAACGGCAGCGACGTCGGGCAGGGCGCGTACTTCTACATGTACAGCCTGCTCGCGCTCATGGGCACGATGGCGATCCTGCTGGTGCAGGCCATCTGCTCCCTGGCGGTCATCTCCTACTTCCACGTGAAGAAGGTGCACCGCGGCGGTCTGTGGACCACCGGCATCATCCCGGCCCTGGGCGGCCTGGGGATGCTGTACGTGATCTACCTGCTGTTCTCCAACATCAGCTTCGCCGGCGGCCCGGCCTCGGTGTCACCGTTCTTCACGGCCATCCCGTACATCGTCGGGGCGTGCTTCGTGCTCCCGGCGCTGGGAGCGCTGTGGCTGCGGCGCTCACGTCCTGAGACCTACGCGGCGCTGGGGCGCACGGTGCTGGAGGAGTCCGTGGAGCGCTCCTGACGGGGAGGGCCGCACGTGCAGGAGCCCCCGACCGCTGGTGCGGTCGGGGGCTCCTGGCGTTCGAGCTCAGTCAGCTCAGATGGGCTGCACCGTGTCGGCCTGCGGGCCGCGCTGGCCCTGGCTGGCCTGGAACTCCACGCGCTGGCCCTCGGTCAGCTCGCGGTAGCCGCCCTGCTCGGCGATGGCCGAGTAGTGGACGAACACGTCCGGGCCGCCGTCGTCGGGCTCGAGGAAGCCGAAGCCCTTCTCGGCGTTGAACCACTTCACGGTCGCCTGGCCCTCGGCGATGACGGGGCCGCCACCACCACGGGGACGCTCGGCGGCGCGACCGCCACCGGCGCGGGGCTCACGGGGAGCGCGCGCCGGAGCCGCCGGGGCCGGGCCGAGGGCCTGGACCCAGTCGGCCTGCGGGCCGCGCTGGCCCGGGCTGGCCTCGAACTCCACGGGCTGGCCCTCGGCCAGCTCGCGGTAGCCGCCGTTGTCAGCGATGGCGGAGAAGTGGACGAACACGTCCGGGCCGCCGTCGGAGGGCTCGATGAAGCCGAACCCCTTCTCGGAGTTGAACCACTTCACGGTGCCCTCGCCGGCAGCACCGCCGCCGCGCTGGGGCTCCGGAGCGGCCTGGCGGCCGTAGCCACCGCCGCCCCCGTAGCCGCCGCTGTCACGGCCGCCACGGCCACCGCCGAAGCCGCCGCTGTCACGGCCGCCACCACGGGGAGCAGCCGCAGGAGCCTGGCCGACCGGGTTCACGTCCTCGGCCTGCGGCCCGCGCTGGCCACGACCCTCGGTGTACTCGACCGGCTGCCCCTCGTCGAGCGAGCGGTACCCGCTGCTCGCGATGGCCGAGAAGTGGACGAACAGGTCAGGCCCGCCGTCGTTCGGCTCGATGAAGCCGAAACCCTTCTCCGCGTTGAACCACTTCACTACGCCCTGGGGCATCCCACAGTCTCCGTCATCTTCGTGTACGTATCCGGTGCGCAGGTCGTGACCTGGTGCACCACCAACCAGTGTGACAGCAAAAGCGGCTGCTGCACACCACCTGGCGGGCTCGGGATCAGACGAACTCCACGCCCTGCGCGAGCGGCAGCTGTCCGGAGGCGTTGACGGTGTTGGTGGCGCGGCGCATGTACGCCTGCCAGGAGTCGGTCCCGGACTCGCGCCCGCCGCCGGTCTCCTTCTCCCCGCCGAACGCGCCGCCGATCTCGGCGCCGGAGGTGCCGATGTTGACGTTGGCGATGCCGCAGTCCGAGCCCGCGGCGCCCAGGAAGCGCTCGGCCTCCTCCAGGTCGCGGGTGAAGACGGCGCTGCTCAGGCCCTGTCGCACGCCGTTGTTGAGCGCGACCGCCTCGTCGAAGGTGTCGTAGGTGAGCACGTAGACGATCGGGGCGAAGGTCTCCTCCTGCACCACGGCGGACTGCGCGGGCATGCGGACCACGGCGGGCTCGACGTAGTAGGCGTCGGGGGCCTCCTCGGCCAGCACCCGGCCCCCGCCGGCCACGACCTCGCCGCCCTCGGCGACGGCCTGCTCGAGCGCGGCCTGCTGCGCCTCGTACGCGGCCTGGGAGACGAGCGGGCCCACGAGGACGCCGGCGGCGGTCGGGCTGCCGACGGGCAGGCCGGCGTAGGTGGAGGCGATGCGCTCGACCAGCTCGTCGGCGATCGAGGTGTGCACGACGAGCCGGCGCAGGGTGGTGCAGCGCTGACCGGCGGTGCCGGCGGCGGCGAAGACGATGCCGCGCAGCGCCAGGTCGAGGTCGGCCGACGGTGCGACGACGGCGGCGTTGTTGCCGCCCAGCTCGAGGAGCACGCGGCCGAAGCGGGCGGCCACGCGCGGGGCCACCTCGCGGCCCATGCGCACCGAGCCGGTGGCCGAGACGAGGGCCACGCGCTCGTCGTCGACGAGGGCCTGGCCGGCCACGCGGTCGGCCAGCACCACGCCGTGCAGCCCCTCGGGGGCGCCGACCTCGCGCACCGCGCGGGCCAGCAGCGCGTCCGTGCCGAGCGCGCACAGGTGGGCGGTCTCGGCGGGCTTCCACACCACGGTGTCTCCGCAGACCAGCGCGAGCGCGGTGTTCCAGGCGTAGACCGCCACGGGGAAGTTGAAGGCGCTGATGACGCCGACCACCCCGAGCGGGTGCCAGGTCTCGGCGAGGCGGTGGCCCGGGCGCTCGGAGGGGAGGGTCCTGCCGAACAGCTGCCGGCTCTGACCGACGGCCAGGTCGCAGATGTCGATCATCTCCTGGACCTCGCCGAGGGCCTCGGAGCGGATCTTGCCGACCTCGGCCTGCACGAGGGTGGCCAGGTGCTCCTTGTGCTCGGTGAGCAGCTCGCCCCAGCGCTTGACCAGCTGGCCGCGCACGGGGGCGGGCACGTCGCGCCACGCGGGGAACGCGCCGTGGGCGGCGGCGACAGCGCTCTCGACGTCAGCGGCGGTGTGCTCCGGGGTGCGAGCGAGGACCTCGCCGGTGATCGGCGAGCGGCACTCGTGGGCGCCCTCCAGCAGGGCGCGGTCGACGCCGAGCGCGTCGAGGGCGGCGGCGACGTCGGCGGCCAGCGCGCCGGCGGCGGGGATCGTTCCGGTCAGTGCGGTCATGTCAGGTGCGTCCTTCGGTCCAGCGGGGTGGTCAGAGGGTGACGGGGGTCTGCAGCTGGGCGGACAGGGCGTCCAGCGAGCGCTGCATCTGGTCGGTGGCCAGCGCGATCGGGTCGAGCACGGGCCGCCCGAGGATCGCCGAGAGGCGCTCGGCGTCGTACTCGGCGCCGCCGGCGCCCTCGTCCTTGGTGCCGGAGTCGGTGAGGTTGGACTGGAAGATGCCCGCCGCGCTGCGCGGCAGGAAGTCCTCGTAGACCACCGGGTCGACGACGACGGCGCCGGCGTCCACGAGCGCACGCAGCGAGAGCGAGCCGTCGGCCTCGCGACCGGGCAGCGCGGCGCCTCCCACGAGCCGCACCTCGCCGCAGGCCAGCCCGGCGAGCACGAGGTCGGCCTCGGTGCGCGGCAGGTGCTCGCGCCAGACGTCGCGGGCCACGTCGACGCGGGCGCGGGCGTCCCCCGCGGCGCGGCGGGCGTCGACCTCGGCGACCAGCCGGTCGTACAGGTCGCGCCCGGCGGCGGTCAGCGCGATGCCCCGCTGCTCCACCTCGCCGAACCGCACCCGCAGCGCACCCGTACTGATGGAGCCGTCGGCCTCGCGGAACGTCCGCTCCTCGGCCAGGGCGCGGAAGGAGGTCTGGCGCAGCAGGACGTCCGGGCCCTCCCACGCGGGCGGGCCCTGCACCTCGTCGATCATCGTGATGCCGCGCTCGGACATGCGCCGGTAGAGCTCGTCGATGTCGAGCACGCGCGGCGTGAGGTGGTTGATGTGCGTGGCGGGCACGCCGCCGACGTCGGCCGCCACCGCGGAGATCCGCTCCAGGTGGGAGTACCAGGCGCGGTCGACGGGCTCGGTGGACAGGCGGAAGGCGTCGGTGGCCAGGCGCAGCAGCTCGTCGGCCTCAGCCGCGGGCAGGCCGCCCTCGGCGGCCGCGCGGTCGGCGAGGTCCAGCAGCTCCTCGGAGAAGAGGTGCCGCTCCTCGACGAAGCGCTCCAGGCGCTCACGGGTGGGGGCGTCGAAGAAGCGCGCGTCGTCCACGGCGAGCACCGAGGTGAACACCCGGAACGGGTTGGCGGCCAGCTCGGCCGGGTCCACCGGCCGGAACGCGGTCGAGACCACCGGCACCGACGAGGCCGAGGCGTCGCGCAGGTCGTAGAAGCCCACCGGGTGCATGCCGAAGGCGGCGAAGACCCGGCCCACCTGCTCCGGCTCGCGCGCCGAGCCCACGCGGATGGCGCCGTGCCGCTCCGCCGTGACCCGCTCCAGCGAGCCGTAGCGGTCGACCTCGGCGCCTCGCTCGCGCAGGGCGGCGGCGACGTCGGCGTTCACCGCGCGGCTGACCTCGACCAGCGTCGTGTACGCCGGCACCTCCGCGCCGTACATCTCCGCCAGCGCCACCGCGAATCGCGCGCGCAGCTCCGCATGCACCACGAGCGTCGTCGTCATCATCGTCCTCCAGCCCATCAGATGATGTGCACCTCCTGCAGCAGGGGTGCCGCCGACGCCGGGGCGAACCGCTCCGGCGCGAACCCCGACACGTCGAGCGCCGGCTCGCGCCCGGTCACGAGGTCGCGCACCACCTCCCCGACCGCCGGCGCCTGCAGGAACCCGTGGCCCGAGAAGCCCGTGGCCACCACCAGGCCGTCCACCTCGCGCACGCGGCCGATGAGGGCGTTGTGGTCGGGGGTGTTCTCGTACAGGCCCGCCCAGCCACCGCGCAGCGGCAGCCCCACCAGCGAGGGCGCGACGACGGCGGCCGCGGCCTCGAAGGCCGGCAGCCAGGAGTCGTCGTAGGCCCTGCCGAACCCGGGCGCCTGGGCGGGGTCGGAGATGCCGAGCAGCAGCCCGTCCGGGGAGCCGTGCACGTAGAAAGTGGTGGACAGGTCGAGCGTGAACGGCAGCTCGCCGCTGGGGGTCGCCGGGCGGCGCGACCCGGCCGGCGCGTCGGCGAAGGCGATCTGGCGGCGCACCGGCTCCACCGGCAGGTCCGTCCCGGCCATCCGCCCGAGGCCCGCCGACCACGCCCCGGCGGCGATGACGAGGTGCTCGCAGCGGACCGTGCCGGCGGAGGTCACCACCGCGCTGACCCGGCGGCGCGCGCCTCGGGCGCCGTCACCGGTGGTCTCGACGTCGAGCACCTCGACGCCCTCCAGCACGCGGGCGCCGCGCTCGCGGGCGCTCGCCGCCCACGCGGCGACGGCCAGCGAGGGCTGGGCGTACCCGTCCAGGGGCGAGAACGAGGCGCTGACCAGTGCGGAGGCGTCGAGGAAGGGGTTGAGCTCGGCGGCGCGCGCAGGGGCGACGACGTCGGCGACGGCCCCCATCGACCGCTGCAGGGCGGTGCTGGCCTCCAGGGCCGCGGCCTCGCCCGCGGTGCGGGCGCAGAAGAGGTAGCCGACGCGCCGCAGCCCGATGCCGCCGGCGGTCCGCTCGTGCAGGGCGGCGTACTTCTCCAGCCCGCGCAGCCCGAGGGCGATGTTGCCGGGGTCGGAGAAGGTGGCGCGCACGCCGCCGAAGGGCTTGGCCGAGGAGCCCGACCCGAGGTGGTCCCGCTCGAGGACGACGACGTCGGCGCCCGCGCGGACCAGCTCGTCAGCGGCCGCCAGCCCGATCGCGCCGCCACCCACGACGACCACCTGGGCCTGCGCGGGGAGGGTGTCCCTGTCCACAGGGCCACTGTGGAGGAGGAGAGTCATCAGGCACCATCGATGGTTGCTGCACATCGTCGTCAGGAGTGCTGATGGGTTGGACCCTCGAGCAGCTGCGCACGCTCGCGGCCCTCGCCGACAGCGGCACGATGGCCGCCGCCGCGGTCGAGCTCGGCTACACGCCGGGCGCGGTCTCGCAGCAGATGGCCGCGCTGTCAGCCGCCGCCGGACGCCCCCTGCTCGTGCGCGCGGGGCGGCGCGTGGAGCTCACCGACGACGGCCGGCTGCTGCTCGCAGGCGCCCGCGAGGTGCTCGCGGCCGACGAGCGGGCCCGCTCCGCCCTGGCCGCCCCCCGCGCGGACCGCCGTGCCGCCGTGACGCTGGGCGTCTTCGGGTCGGCGGCGAGCGCGGGCTTCGGCCCCGCCACCGCCCTGCTGCGCCGGCGGGCGCCGTGGGTGGACGTGCGCGCGGTCGAGGTCGACGTCGAGCGGGCGCTGGACGCGGTGACCGCGGGTCCGGGGCGCTCCCCGCTCGACCTGGCCCTCGGGCTGGACCACCCGGACTCGCCCTCGCCGCCGGTGGCCGGCGTCACCGCCGTGCCGCTGCTCACGGAGCAGTACGCGGTGGTGGGCGCCTCCGGCTCCCTGCCGCGCGAGCCCGGGGCCCTGCGGGCGGTGATGGACGAGGCCGACTGGGTGCTGCCGCCGCTGGACACCGCCTTCGGGCGGGCGGCGCGGACCGCCTGCGCGCGGGCGGGGGTGTCACCGGCGGTGCGGCACGTGGTGACCGACACCGCGGTCTCGCTGGCGCTGGCCGAGTCCGGCGCCGGGCTGACCCTGGCGACCCCGCTGATGCTCGCGCTGCGCCCCACGCGCTGCGACACCGCTGCACTGCCGGACCCCTCCGGCGGCGCGCAGCGGCGGGTGGTGGCGCTGGTGCGGGACGCCGCGGCGCAGCGCGAGGCGGTGCAGCTGGTGCTCACGGCGCTGCTCGACGCCTTCGGCGGGCCGGACGTCGCACCGGCGCGCGGACGAGCGCGGGCGGGCGCTGCTGAGCGGAGCGCGTAGCGTGGTGGTGCGCGGCGCGGCGCCTGAGCGGCACCGCTTCCTGCGCCGGGAGACACCGTGACCGACAAGTCGTCCCACAGCAGCAGCTCCAAGGGCTCGGGGAAGAGCATCAAGCAGAAGCGCGCCGACAAGAAGGCCGTCTCCGAGCGGACCACGGCCGTCGACCAGGTCGCCGCGGCCACCAAGCGCTGACCACCTCGCCGGCCCCCGCGGGGGCCGGGGCCGCATGGTTCCGGCGCCCGTGGGGAACCAGGGGGCGTGGCGCACGACCAGCACGACCTCCAGCGCTTCGTCGACGCCCAGGCGGGCGGCACCTACGAGTCCGCGCTGGCCGAGCTGCGCGCCGGTCGCAAGCGCGGGCACTGGATCTGGTTCGTGCTGCCGCAGCTGCGGGGGCTGGGCCTGAGCCCCACCAGCCAGCACTACGGGATCAGCGGGCTGGGCGAGGCGCGCGCCTACGTGGCCCACCCCGTGCTCGGCCCGCGGCTGCGCCAGTGCTTCGAGGTGCTCGCCGACCTGGAGGAGCCCGACCCGGTCCGGGTGCTGGGCAGCGTCGACGCCGTGAAGCTCCGCTCCTGCGCCACGCTCTTCGCCGCCGCGGCTGCCGACGAGCCGGTCTTCACCTCCGTCCTCGAGCGCTGGTACGGCGGCCGTCCGGACGCGGGGACGATCTCCCGCCTCTGAGGTGCGCTATCCTCCCGCCAACCATCCAGAGTGGCTGAGAGACCCGGCTCGCTGACGCCACAGCAACCACCGCCCGACCTCGTCGAGCAGGCAGGTGCTACCGCCGGGACCGATGGAGGTCTCCGTGTCGCCCTGCATGCTCGAGCGCTGAGCCCTCGGCGCTGCCCGTGCAGCGCCGACGCCAGCGCACCCCGCGCTCCCCACCGCCGCCTGAGGCCGGACCTGCCCCGCACCTGATCGGGGGTGGTCTGGCCGACAGGCCGGTGCCCCCTGCCCGCACGACCGACGGCGCACCCCCGCGCCGCTGTCAGCCATGCCCGGAGGACTCCCGTGCCCCTGCTCCGCCGCTCCGCCTCGCCCTCGTCCCCCCTCGCCCAGGCCGCGGCCCTGTCGCGCCGCCAGCTGCTGCGCGCCGGCGTGCTGATCGGCGGGGCCGCCGCCACCGCCGGGTCGCTGGCCGCCTGCGGCTCCGGCGGCGGCGGGGAGGCGCTCGCCGCCCCCAGCGGCGACCCGACGAGCGCGCTGCAGGGCAAGACGCTCAAGCTCATGGTCAACCAGCCGCACGTCGTGGCGTTCCGCGACCTGCTGGCGCCGGAGTTCGCCAAGCAGTTCGGCGGGAAGCTCGAGGTCACCGCCATCCCGTACGACCAGCTGACGAGCAAGCAGATCCTCGACGTGCAGGGCGGTGCGGGAGAGTTCGACGTCTTCGACTACTTCTACTTCGGCCTCGGCGCCCTCGTCGACGCCGGCGCCCTCGTCGACCTCACCGACTACATCGGCGGGGACTCGAGCATCAAGACCGACGACTTCCTGCCGTCGATCTACGACGTCTACACCCAGCTCGACGGCAAGCGCTACGGCCTGCCGTTCGACGGCGACACCCACGTCCTCTACTACAACGTGGCGCTGCTGGAGCAGTACGGCCAGCAGCCCCCGAAGACCTGGGACGAGTACGACGCCGTGGCCAAGGCCATCACCGAGGCCGGCGGCGGGAAGGTCTACGGCGCCGCGGTGCTCGGCCAGCAGGTGCCGATGATCCTGGGCTGCTCCTTCATCAACCGCCTCGCGGGCTACGGCGGCACCCTGGTCGACGCCGACGGGAAGCCGACGCTGACCTCCGACGCCGCCAGGGCCTCGCTGCAGCACCTCCTCGACGTGCAGCCCTACGCGCTGCCGACGCCGCTGCAGGTCGGGTTCGACGAGTCGAACAGCGCCTTCCTCCAGGGCACCGCGGCGATGATCGACACCTGGACCGACCTGGGCCTGCGCGCCAACGACCCCGCCAACTCCAAGATCGTCGACGGGTGGGGCGTGGTGCCCCTGCCCGTCGGCGGGTCGAACACCACCCCGCGGACGGCGCTGAACGCCGGCTTCGGCCTGGGCGTGTCCACCGCGAGCAAGGAGCGGGAGGCCGCGGCGGCGTTCGTGGCGTGGGCCACCGACAGCACCCGCAACCTGCTCCTGGCCAGCTACGGCGGCTCGGGCATCGACCCCAACCGCACCAGCGTGCTCGACTCCCCCGATTACGCGAAGGCCAGCGCGCCGGCCACCGAGGTCATCGCGACCGGCCTGCGCGGCAACCCGCTGCCCTGGCCCACCGACGCCCAGTCGCCCAAGCGCATGCAGGACCTCGTCGACCAGCTGGCCCTGGCGCTGTCCGGCTCGCAGGACGTCGAGACCTCGCTGTCCAAGGCGCAGGAGGCCTGGGAGCAGGGCGCATGAGCAGCACCACGACGACGCCGGCCGTGCGCCACGTGCCGCGGTGGCTGTCGCTGCCACCGCTCGTGGCCATCGCCGTCCTGCTGGTCTACCCCACGGTCTTCGTGGTCGCGGCGAGCTTCACCAGGACGACGCTCGCGCGGCCGCTGCAGGAGTGGACCGGCTTCGCCAACCTCACCTCGGCGCTGCAGACCGAGGCGTTCGCGGGCTCGCTCGTGCGCACCGTCGTGTTCGCGGTGGGCGCTGCCGTGCTCGCGACGGCCATCGGCACGGCGGTGGCCCTGCTGCTGCGCGCCCGCGGCGGCGGGTTCGGGGTCCTCGGCACGCTGCTGCTCCTGCCGCTCGTCACGCCACCGGTCATGGTGGGCGTGGCGTGGAAGCTGCTCCTCGCCCCGGCCGGTGGGGCGCTGACCAGCACCATCAGCTCCCTCGTCGGGTCCCCGGTGAACCCGCTGGGCTCGTCCGGCACGGCGCTCGGCACCCTCGTGCTCATCCACGTGTGGCAGTGGACGCCCCTGGTGGTGCTGCTGGTCTTCGCGGCGCTGCTGGGCGTGCCCGACGAGCTGCTCGAGGCCGCCGCGCTGGACGGCGCGGGCGCGCTGCGCACCTTCACCGCGGTGACCTGGCCGGTGGTGGCGCCGACGGTCCTGTCGGTGCTGTTCCTGGAGCTGGTGGTGGGCTTCAAGGTGTTCGACCTGGTCGCGGTGGTCACCTCGGGCGGTCCGGGCCTGTCGACGGTCGTGGCGAGCTTCGAGGTGTTCCGCACCGGCCTGCGCGGCGACTACGACGTCGGCACGGCTGCCGCCATGACCCTCGTGCTGGGCCTCCTGGTGGGCGTCGTCACCGCCGGCGTCTCGGCGCTGCGCACCCGCGCCGCGAGGGCCGAGTCGTGACCCCCGTCTCGCAGCCGAGCGCCCCGTTGCGCTGCAGCACCCCCTCTGAGCCGCAGCCGGGCGCCCGGCTGCCGGAGAGCACGACGACGAGCGCTGCTGAGCTCGAGCAGCTGCCCCGCGCGCGGCCGCGCGGGCCGCACCGCCGCTCGCCGCTGGCGCAGGTCGGCGTGCGCCTGGCGCTGGTGCTCGTCGCGGTCGTCGCCCTCGCACCCGTCGCGTTCCTCGTGTCGCTGTCCGTGCGGTCCACCGACGACGTCCTCACCGGCTCCTGGCTGCCCGGGGGGTTCGGCGAGCTCGCCTGGGGCAACTGGAGCGCGGCCTTCCGGACCATCCCGCTGGCGCACATGCTCGCCAACTCCTGGCTGGTGGCGCTCGGGTCGGCGCTGGTCACGGCCGTCGTCGCGGTGCCGGGGGCCTACGTCACCGCCCGCGCCGGCAAGCGCGGCGCCCGCCTGGGCGCGGCGCTGCTCGCGGGGTACTGCGCGCCGCCCGTCGTCGCCGTCCTGCCGCTGTTCTTCCTCCTCAAGGAGGTCGGCCTCACCAACAGCGTGGTGGGTCTGGCGCTGGTCAACGGCCTGGCCAACGCACCGGTGGCCGTGTGGCTGCTCGACTCCTTCGTCCGCCGCGTCCCGGTGGAGCTGGAGGAGGCCGCCTGGCTCGACGGCCTGTCCGTGGCCGGCGGGCTGCGCCGCATCGTGCTCCCGCTCATCGCGCCCGGGCTCGTGGCGGCGCTGCTGGTGTGCACCTTCCTGGCGTACGGGGAGTTCCTCTTCGCCGTCTCCTTCGCGCAGACCACCGCCAGCCAGCCGCTGACCGTGGGCCTGTCGCTCTTCCAGGGCGACCGCACCGTGCAGTTCGGCCAGCAGGCCGCCGCTGCGCTGGTGGGCGTCGTCCCCGTGTACGTGCTCGCCGTCGTCGCCCAGCGCTGGCTGGTCGGCGGCCTGTCGCAAGGAGCCCTCAAGTGAGCTCGCCTGACGTGCCCAAGGACCGCATCTTCCTCAACGCCTTCGACATGACGTGCGTGGCGCACCAGTCACCGGGCCTGTGGCGGGTGCCCGGTGACCAGAGCCACCGCTACAACGACCTGTCGTACTGGACCGACCTCGCGAAGCTGCTCGACCGCGGCGGCTTCGACGTGCTCTTCATCGCCGACGTGCTGGGCGTCTACGACGTCTACCGGGGCGGCCCGGAGACGGCGCTCACGGAGGGCACCCAGGTGCCGGTGGGTGACCCGCTGCTCGCGGTCTCGGCGATGGGCGCGGTCACCGAGCGCCTCGGCTTCGCCCTCACGGTGTCGCTGACGTACGAGAAGCCCTACGCGCTCGCCCGCGACTTCGCCACGCTCGACCACTACACGAAGGGCCGCGTCGGTTGGAACGTCGTGACCTCCTACCTGGAGAGCGCGGCGAAGAACCTCGGCCTGGACACGCAGGTCGAGCACGACCAGCGCTACGAGCTGGCCGAGGAGTTCCTCGACGTCACCTACCAGCTGTGGGAGGGCTCCTGGGAGGACGACGCGGTGGTGCGCGACGCCGCCCGCGGCGTCTACACCGACCCGGCGCGCGTGCACCCGGTCGAGCACCACGGCCGCCACTACGACGTGCCCGGCATCGCTCTGACGGAGCCGAGCCCCCAGCGCACGCCGTTCGTCTTCCAGGCCGGTGCCTCTCCGCGGGGCGTGCGGTTCGCCGCCCGTCACGCCGAGGCCGTCTTCAACACCGCCAGCCGGCCCGAGGTCATGCGGCCCCAGGTCGACGCGCTGCGCGCCGAGGCGGCGAAGGCGGGTCGCGACCCGCGCAGCATCAAGGTGTTCTCCCTGCTCACCGTCGTCACGGGCGCCACCGACGAGGAGGCGTGGGCGAAGTACGAGGAGCTCAAGAGCTACGTCTCCTACGACGGCGCGCTCACCCTGTACGCCGGCTGGAGCGGGCTCGACCTGTCGACGTACCCGCCGGACGAGCCGCTGGAGTACGCCGAGACGCAGGCGGTGCGCTCCGCGGTGGCGGCCTTCTCCACCGCCGACCCCGACCGGCGGTGGACCCCGCGCGACATCGCCGCGTGGGTGGGCATCGGCGGCATGGGCGTGGTCGTGGTCGGGGGGCCGCAGACCGTCGCGGACGAGCTGGAGCGCTGGGTGCGCGAGGCCGACGTCGACGGCTTCAACCTCGCCTACGCCACCACGCCGGGCACCTTCGAGGACGTCGTCGAGCACGTGGTGCCGGAGCTGCGCCGCCGCGGGCTCGTCCCCACCCAGGACGAGCGCGACGCCCTGCCCGAGGGCACCACGCTGCGCGAGGCGGTCTACGGCGTCGGCAGGCGCCGCATCGCCGAGGACCACCCGGCGGCCGTCCACCGCCGCGCGCTGCACGCCAGGGCGGCGGCACGCGCGGCCGCCGAGACCCCCGCCCCCACGACCGAGGAGGTCACCCGATGAGCACCGAGCAGACCACCGACTGGACCCTCGCCGCCCGCGACGCCGCCGCCGAGCTCGCGGTCGACGCCCTCGAGCGCGACCGCTCGAACGCCGAGCCGCTCGCCGAGGCGCAGCTGCTGCGCGAGCACCGGCTGCCCGGCCTGCTCCTGCCCGTCGAGGTGGGCGGGGGCGGCGGCACCTGGGCCGACGCGCTGCGCGCGGTGCGCGAGGTGGCCGTGGCCGACGGCTCCATCGCCCAGCTGCTGGGCTACCACTACGTCAACCAGGCCAACCTCGAGTGGGTGGCCGACCCTGCGACCCGCGAGCGCTGGCAGCGGCGCGCCGGTGCAGGGCAGTGGCTGTGGGGCGACGCGGTGAACCCGGTCGACCCCGACCTCACGCTCACCCCCACGGGTGGCGGCGCCTACCGCCTGTCCGGCCGCAAGAGCTTCGCCACGGGCGTGAGCAGCGGCGACGTGTCGGTCGTGTCCGGGCAGGACAGCGGGTCCGGGCGCCACGTGCTCGTCGTGGTGGAGCGCACCGCGGCCGGTGTGCAGCCCGGCGGTGACTGGGACAACCTCGGCCAGCGCCTGTCGGCCTCGGGCAGCGTCACCTTCACCGACGTCGAGGTGCCGGCCGAGAACGTGCTCGGGTTCCTCGACGGCGACGCCGCCACCCCGCGCGCCTCGCTGGTGACCCCCGCCATCCAGGCGGTCTTCGGGAACTTCTACGCCGGTGTGGTCCGCGGTGCGCTCGAGACCGCGGCGGAGTACACGAGGACGACGTCGCGGGCGTGGCTGCTGTCGGACTCCCCCAGCGCCGCTCAGGACCCGTACGTGCTGGCCACCTACGGCCGCCTGGTCGCGCGGCTGCGCGCCGCCGAGGCTCTGGCCGACCAGGTCGGACAGGCGCTCACCGCCGCTGACGCCGCCGGCGAGGCGCTGACCTGGCACGAGCGCGGCGAGCTGGCGGAGCTGGTCGCCGCGCTGAAGGTGGTCTCCTCCGACCTGGCCGTGGAGGCGACGTCGGCGGTGTTCGAGGTGACGGGCGCCCGCGCCACGAGCAACCGCGTGGGGCTGGACCGGTTCTGGCGCAACGTGCGCACGCACACCCTGCACGACCCGGTGCAGTACAAGGCGCGCGAGGTGGGGGACCACTTCCTCAACGGCACCCACCCGCAGTTCACGCTCTACACCTGAGCCACCGGGTGGCGGGCTGGGGGCACCTCGGCGTCAGGGCGTCGACGGGCGGGCGAGCGCGGGGCTGCGCAGCTCGGCGAGGGACCCGGCCCGCAGGGGCGGGGTGACCCAGCGGGCGCGCAGGCTGGCCGACGCCGGCTCCCCGCTGATGACCAGCCGGTGGGGCGTCTGCAGGAAGCGGACCTCCACCTGCAGCGACTCCGCCCCGTCCGCTGCGTCGTCGGTGCGCACCCAGCCGCCGCTGACCGCGAGCGGCACCGCGCCGCCGCCCGTCCGGCCGAGGTCGTCCGGCACGGGAGCGTCCAGCGAGCGCCACTCGCCCGCCACCACGGGGACCTCGAACCGCCAGCCGGCCCCCACCTGCTGACCCGTGGCCACCGCCCGGCCGTCCTCGGGTGCGGCGGACTCCTGCACCACGAGCCACCAGCCGCCGTCGCGGCGCTCCACGCGCACGTCGCGCAGCGCCGCGTCGCCGGGGCGCAGCACGGTGGACGGCGTGAGCAGCAGCCCGTCCCAGGCGAGCTCGTCGGTCGGCTCGGCCGCGCCGCCAGCCGGCGGCAGCGCCAGTGCGGCGAGCCGCCGCGCGAGCTCCTCGTCAGCGCGGCGCAGGGCGCCGTCGTGGGCCGACCCGGTGCGCTCGTCGTCGTCATCGTCAAGACCGGGCAGCAGGTGGGTCCACACGGCGTCGAGCACCGCCTGCATGTCAGGGGTGTCGCTGGTGATCGCCACGACGGCGTCCTGCTCGGGCAGCACGAGCATGAACTGGCCGAAGGCCCCGTCCCCCCGGAACCCGTGGCGCTGGCGCCACAGCTGGAACCCGTAGCCCTGGCGCCAGTCGACCTCGGGCTCGTGCGGCGTGGGCAGGTGGGCCCGCGAGGCCTCGTCGACCCACTCGGCCGGCAGCAGCTGCTCGGTGCCCCAGCGACCGCGCTGCAGGAGCAGCACCCCCAGGGCCGCGACCGCGTCGGTGGTGGCGTGCAGGCCGGTGAAGCCGAGGTCGCGACCCGCGGGGTGCTGCTGCCAGCCGAAGCCCTCGGTGCCCGTGACGCCGAGCGGCTCGAACAGGCGCGGGCGCAGGTGGTCGAGCAGCGTCTGGCCGCGGGCGTGCTGGACCGCGGCGCCGACGGCGTACGTGCACGGCTGGTTGTAGGCGAAGACGGTGCCGGGCTCGCGCTCGGGCTCGATGCCGAGGAACCCGCGCAGCGGCTCGTCGGGGTCGGCGGCCTGCGCGCGGTCCCACGTCTCGGCGAGGTGGCCGCTGCCCATCCCCACCAGGTGCCGCAGCGTCAGCGACCGCGCGCGCTCGCCGGTCGCGGCGTCGGCGAGGTCGGGCAGCACCTCGACGAGCCGGTCGTCCAGCGACAGGAGGCCGTCGGCCACCGCCATCCCCAGCGCGGTGGACGTGAAGCTCTTGCTGAGCGAGTAGAGCAGGTGCGGCTGGTCGGGGGCGTAGGGCGCCCACCAGCCGCGGGCCACGACGTGCCCGTGGCGCACGAGCACGAGGCTGTGCGGGTCGACGTGGGGGTGGGCCTCGAGCGCGTCGAGCAGGGCGAGGACGCCGCGCGCGTCGACGCCCTGCGAGGACGGCGACGCCGACGGCAGGGCTCCGGTGGTCTGGGTCGACGTGGTCACCCCGTCGACGCTAGCTCGCACGAGAGCGCCCGGCGCTGCGGCGTGTCACCAATGTTCACAGCAGTCACATCAGTACCTTGAGCCGCACAGTTCCCACCAGCACCGTCCCCGTTCCCGTCCCTCGTCGCAGAGAGCCAGGTGCGCCGTGTCCACGCCGTCCTTCATCGACAGGCTCCGCTCCCGCTCGCGCCGCCCGGAGCAGGTCACGCTGCTCGAGGCGACGCTGCCGCCGGTGCTGGAGACCTCTCCCGGCCCCCTCCCCGACCTCGCGGTGCTCCCGGCCGCCCCGCTCGTCGCGATCCAGGCCGAGCTCCCCGAGGACCACTGGCACGCGGGAGACCCGCGCATGCTGCCGGGCGGCACCGTCGTGCTGGCGGGTGACGTGCCGTCTCCCCGCAGACCCGTCGACCGCCGCGGGCTCCACCTGGTCCCCGAGGTCGACCTGCGCGGAGAGGTCCTCGACCTGCGCGCGGCTGCCGCCGAAGCTCCCCCCGCCCTCGTCGACGTCGTCGACGTCGTCGACGAGGCTGTCGCGGCGCCTGCAGCGCCGGACACCCCCGAGCGCGAGGCCCCCTGCACCGAGCCCAGCACCTGGCTCGGCTGACCGGGCCTCAGGCAGGCGCGGGGCGGGCGCCAGGCGGGGCGAGGGTGAAGCGCACGGTGGCGCCGCCGCCCGGGTTCTCGTCCATCCAGATCCGCCCGCCGTGCCGGTCCACGATGCGCCGGCAGGTGGCCAGCCCGAGGCCGTGCCCCGACCTGCGCTCCCCGGTGGCGGGGTCGGACGGCTGCGGCAGCCGGGTGAAGGCCTCGAAGACGCGGTCGCGGTCCTGCGGAGGCACGCCCGGGCCGTCGTCGGCCACCGAGAGCACCCAGCCGCCCTCCACCAGCTCGGCGCCCACCCGCACCCGCGGGTGGGCGCCCTCGGCGGCACGACCCCCGTGGTGGAGGGCGTTGCCCACGAGGTTCTGCAGCAGCTGGCGCACCGCCACGGGGTCGCAGACCAGGTGCGGCAGCACCCCCACCTCGACGACGACGTCGGTGGCCAGGTCGCTGACCGCCTCACGGGCCAGCTCACCCACGTCGACCGCCTCCGGCTCGCGGGCCGCGGCGCCCGCGGCGGCGTCGTCCAGCAGCGAGCTCGTCAGCCCCAGCATCCGGCGGACGCTGCGCCGTGCGGCCGCAACCCACGCGCGCTGCGGCGCGCGCGCCTCACCGCCGACGAGCTCGTCCTCCAGCAGCTCCAGGTAGCCGTCGACGACCGTCATGGGCGCGCGCAGGTCGTGGCTGGCGACGGCCGCGAAGCGGGCCAGCTCCTCGTTGGACCTCTCGAGCTCGCGGCCGCGCTCGGCGAGCTCGCCGTGGAGCTCCTGGAGGGTGCGGGTGCGAGCACGGGCCTCGGTGACGTCGGCCATCGCCACCACCGCGCCGAGAGGTGACCCGTCGGCGCGGGCCATGGCCCGGCCGCTGGCGACGACGCTGCGAGGCGCCGTCCCGTCGGCGCAGATGACCATCTCGGCCCCCGTGACCACGCCGTCCACCAGGGCCCGGTGCAGCGGTACGCGCTCCAGGACCAGGGGCGTGGTGCCGTCGGCCTCGAACAGCGCGTAGCGGCCGGCGTGCTCGGCGGGAGCCGCCGAGGGGTCGGCGTCCGCGCCGTGCCACTCCTGCGCGGCGCGGTTGAACAGGGTCAGCCGGCCGTCGGGTCCCGCGGCGACCACGGCGACGTCGATGGTGCCGAGCACCGCCTCGGCCAGCTCCGTCCTCTCCTCCAGCTGGGCGGCGACCTCTGCGGCCACCCGCTCGCGCCGTCGACGCTCGAACAGGGCCATGAGCACGCCACCGAGGTCGGCCAGCCGCGCCAGCTGGTCGGCGGAGAGGCCACCGGGGGTGGTGTCGAAGACGCAGAGGCTCCCCAGCGCGTGGCCGTCGGCGGTGACCAGCGGCACCGAGGCGTACAGGCGCACCCGCCCCAGGCGCCCGTCCACCCAGGCCGATCGGGCGAAGCGGGGGTCGAGCCGGGCGTCCGGCACGTGGACGACGGCGCCGTCGCGGAAGTGCAGGGCGCACATCGACTCCGTGCGCGGCGAGTCACCGCCCTCGAAGCCGACGGCGGTGAGCTGGCACTGCCGGTCGGCGTCGATGAGGTTGAGGGTCGCGTGGGGAACGCCGGCCACGGCCGCCGCCACGCGGACGACGGCCTCGAGCTCGTCGTCGGCGGCCGCGTCGAGGAGGCCGAGCACGGCGAGGGCCTCGAGGCGCTCGAGCTCGGCGCGGCCCTGACCGGCGGCCTCGTCCTCGAGCGCCGCTCCCGCTGCGGTGACCCCCACGCAGTCCTCCCAGCCCGCCGGCACGGTGACCGGCGACGTCCGCCGGCTCAGAGGTGATCGGCGCGCGGGGGCGGAGTCTGGAGTCCCCCGCGCGCGACAGCCGGCGCCCAGGCGTCGGTCAGGCGCCCTGCAGCTGACGGACGACCTCGTCGAGGTAGGCGCGCCGCAGGTCCGCGTGGCGGCCGCGGCTGTCGACGGCGGCCAGCAGCTGTCCGGTGCCCCCCAGCTGCGAGGCCTCCTCCACCGCGTCGCGGTAGTCGGCGGCGGCGCGGCCGGCGGCGGCCGGCAGGGCCAGGTGGACCGTGACCCGGCGCTCGCCGCGCAGCGACGCCGCGGCCACCTGCTCGCGCAGCTGGCGCCTCCCGGCCTCGAACCCGCGCGCCGCGGCGTCGAGGCGTGCGGCCACCTGGAGCTCTCGCTCGTGCTGGGGGCGGTGGTGCTCCAGCGCGGGCGGTCGCCCGGGCCGGGCCGCGCCGATGCCCGCTGCGGGGGTGGCCAGCAGCACCAGCTGCAGCTCGCGCAGGAGGTCGTCCATGGACTCCTCCGCCGCCAGGACGGCGTCGACGGGGAGGTCGCGCAGGTCCACGGCCTGCGTCACCTCCACCGCCAGCATCGAGGAGGTGATGATCCCCGCCGTCGGCGGGTGGGACCCGGACGGCGAGGCCGGACCGCTGAAGCCCGCGGGCGGCTTCGCGGTGACGCCGCGCACGGGCGCCGAGGGGTGGCCGACGGGCATGACGGGACCGCTGTCGTCGTCGCTCCACAGGGCCAGCAGCTGCGCGGTGTCGAGGTCGGGCGCTGCCGCGGGTGCGGTGGCCTCCACCTCGAACCACACCGCCTTGCCGTCGCCGTGGGGGTGGCTCCCCCAGCGCACCGCCGTGCACGCCACCAGGTCCAGCCCGCGCCCGCTCATGGCGCTGGCCGAGTGGGGCGTGTGCACCGGCGGCAGCGGTGAGGCGTCCTCCACCTCCACCCGGACCCCGCCCTCGAGGGTGGGGCGCAGGTGCACCGAGAAGCCGCTGCGCGCGTGGAGCACGGCGTTGGCGGCCAGCTCGGACACCAGCAGGCCGGCGTCGTCGGCGCAGCCCCCCAGGTCGACGTCCTCGAGCACGGCGATGACGAACCTCCGGGCCAGCCTGACGGACTCCAGCTGCGCGGGGTACGACGGGGAGACGACGTGTGCGTCCTGCTCCCACGCCCTCACGGCGCCGCGGTCGTCGCCCATCTGCTGCTCTGCCTGCCTCGGGGGGTCCTGTCGGCTGAGGGGCCCACGGTAGGCGATGGCGGCCCCCCGCGTCCCCGACTCCGACGCGCCGGTGGCCCCCGACGGCCGGGCGCCCACCACGTCAGAGCCGCCCGTCGGCGAGCAGGGTGAGCACGGTGGCGGCGCCGTCGGCGTCGACAGGGCCGCTGACCAGGTGCGCGGCCTCCCGCACCGGGGCCGCCGCCTGGCCCATGGCCACACCGGTGCCCACGGCCGTGAGCATGGACAGGTCGTTCTGGCCGTCCCCCACCGCGACGACGCGCTCCAGCGGTGTGCCGCTGGAACGCGCCCACCAGCGCAGCGCCGAGCCCTTCGTGACGCCGGGGGCGGTGGCGTTGAGCACCGGAACACCGGGGAGGAACGGCGCCGTGGAGTCCTCCACGTGCAGTCCCAGGCCCACGAGCGCGGCGGTGACCTCGGCGGTGCGGTGCACCTCGAAGACGTCGAGGGTGGCCTTGTCGACCTCCAGCCGCGCGCTGGCTCCGACCAGCAGCTCGGTGGCGTCGCCGTCGGGCTCGCCGCTGACCTCCGCCCACCCGACCTGCGCCTCCGGGCGCCGGTCGGTGACGAACATCCGCGGCCCGCTGTAGAGCTCGGCGTAGACGCCCTCGCGCACGCACCAGCGCACGAGGTCGTGCGCGGCCCCGCGGGGCAGGGGCCAGCGCTGCAGCACCCGCCCGTCGCGCACCACGGCCGCACCGTTGTGGACGACGTCCACAGGCCCGGGACCACCGGCCGCGCGGCCGTGAGCTGCGCTCGCCAGCTGCCCGCGCACCACGTCGAGCCCGCGCGGCAGCCGACCGGTGGCGAAGCCGACCGCCACGCCGGCGCGGCTGGCCCGCTGAGCGGCCTCCACCACGGCTCCGGAGGCGTACGGCTCGGTGTCCAGGGTGGTGCCGTCCACGTCGAGGAACACCGCGGCGGTCCCGCCCGGCGAGGGTCGCCAGGCGTGGAAGCGGCCTCCCGGCGCCAGCCCCTCCGGTGGCGCCGGCGGCAGCGCGCTCACGCGGCGGGGCCCGCCGCGCCGGCGCCCACCACGCGCAGCGCCGCGGCCGCGGCCGCGGGCACGCGCAGGTGCTCGCCACCGGCCCGCCCGACCGCCACGTCCCCGCCGGCGTCGGAGCTGCCGGCGCCCTCGACCACCAGCTCGGCGTCGAGGACGACGCCGCGGTCCGCGAGCCACCGCAGCACCTGCGGGTCGGTGTCGGAGATGCGCGCCACGCGGACGCGCGCCCCGGCGGGGCACTCGGTGAGGAGCACGGCCTCGGGCCGCTCGTAGTCGCCGTCGGCGGTGGGGATGGGGTCGCCGTGGGGGTCGCGCCGAGGGCGTCCGAGGAGGTCGTCGATGCGCTGGAGGAACAGCTCGGACACCACGTGCTCGAGCACCTCGGCCTCCTCGTGCACCTGGTCCCAGCCGTACCCGAGGTGCTCCACGAGGTAGGTCTCGAGCAGGCGGTGACGGCGCACCACGCGCAGGGCCCGGGCCCGGCCGGCGTCGGTCAGCTCCACCGGCCGGTACGGCGCGGGCACCACCAGACCGGCGTCCACGAGCCGCTTGACCTGCTCGGAGACCGTGGAGGCCGCCAGTCCCAGCCGGGCCGCGAGGGCGCTGGTGGTGACCGGCGCGTCGTCCCACTCCTGCGCCGACCAGATGGTCTTGAGGTAGTCCTCGGCGACGGCGGTCACGCCGTCGCCTGCCTCGCGGGGGCGGTCGGTGGTCACAGCACGATCGTCGCGCACCGCGAGGACCGGGTCACACGGGGACGGTGCTGCCGCGCCGGCCGCGCCGGTGGCCGTGGGAGCCGAGGCGGCGGACCACCACGGTGAGCAGGGTCAGGGAGATGACCGAGAGCACCGCGTAGGCCACCACGCCGCCGATGCCGTCCCAGGCGGCGTGGAGGAGGACGGCGAGCACGAAGGCGCCGAGCAGGCGCAGGAGGGCGGCGGGCCGGAACCGCGCGGAGGCGGCCGACCACAGCGCGGCGGCGGTCAGGCCGGTCCAGGCCATGTGCGCGGCGGGGCTGAGCAGGCCGCGCAGCAGCAGCACCTGGTCGACCGCGGCGACGTCCCCGCGCGACTCCACCAGCGCCACGAAGCCGTAGCCCATGGTCTCCAGCGCCGCGAACCCGGCGCCGCTGGCCACGCCCAGCAGCACGCCGTCGACGCGGGCGCGGTAGCGGGTCAGCAGCAGCACCGCTGCCGGCGCCACGAGCTTGGAGCCCTCCTCGATGAGCCCCACCCCCAGGACGGCAGCGCCGCCGAGGCGGCGCAGCTCGTCGTACTCGAGGATCCCGGCGGTGACCACGCCCACCACGCCGCCGACGAAGGCGACGAGGACGACGACGAGCGCGGGCACGTCGTAGGCGAGGCGGCGGCCCGCGATGAAGGCGATGAAGGTGGCGGGCGCCACGGCCGCCCCGAGCAGCAGCAGGGACGGCACGAAGTTCGGGTCTCCGGTGGCGACGAGCGCCCGGCGCACCGCCTCGAAGAGGACGAGCCCGACGACCAGCACGAGGACCCACGACCAGCGGCGCACGGCGGGGATCATGGCGTTCCCGGGCGCTCGGCGCACGCCGGCGCGCCCGGACGGGTCAGTGCGCGCTGACGTCCAGGACCACCGCGAGGGGCTCCGCCTGGGCAGCGGGCTCGCCGGCCCCCGGCCGCTCGTCGAGCTCCTGGGCGACGGCGGTCGCGGCCCTCCGGGCGACGGCGGTCGCGTGGCGCGCCCACCGCAGGTCGATCCGGTGCAGGTCACCGCGCTCGGCGACCGCCTCCACCTCGCGCAGCAGCTCCGCGAGGTGCACGGCCCCGAGGTTGGCGGCGCTGCCGGCCAGGCGGTGCGCCAGGGCCTGCGCCGCCTCGGCGTCCCCGCAGCCCACGGCGGCGGTCAGCTCGTCGGCGGTGACGGGCGCCTGGGTCGCGAAGGAGCGCAGCAGGCGGCTGAACAGGATGCGCTCGGCGGGGTCGTCGAGGTCGCCCATCTCGGCGAGCCGCTCCCGCAGCGTCTCCGCCACCGCGGCGCTGAGGGCGCCTGCGGCGTCGTCCACGGCCTTGAGCAGCGCCCGGGGCGCGAAGGGCTTGCTGAGGTAGCTGCAGCCGAGGGCGCGCCCGGCCTGCGCGTCGGCGGGCAGTGCGCGCCCGGAGAGCAGCACCACGGGCAGGGCGGCGGTCTCGGCAGCAGCGCGCAGGTCGGCCACCAGCCCCAGGGCGCTGCCGCCCGGCATGAACATGTCGCTGACCACCACGTCGGGCAGCTCCTCGTCGAGCCGCTCGCGCGCGTCGGGCGCGGAGGCCACGGCGAGCACCTCGTGCCCCGCGAGCTCCAGTCGCGAGGAGATGAGCTCGCGGGTGACGTCGTCGTCCTCCACCACGAGAACGCTGACCACGGGCACCTCCGGCTCGGCAGACCGGTCCCGCCGCTGTCCAGCGGTGGGACTCTCCCTCACTCCATCGGCGCAACGGCGCCCGAGGTTGAGCACCGCCGGCGAGCACCGTGCCGGACTCGCCTAGAAGTCGAAGAGGTTGGCCCTCGTCCCACCGTCGCCGAGCTCGCGGCGCAGCACTCCCCGGCGCCGCAGCGCGGGCACCAGCTCGTCGAAGAGGCGGTGCAGGGTCACGGGGTGGAGGTCCCCGGAGAGGAGGACGCCGTCGTTGTCGGCCTCCTCGCCCAGCTCCTCGACGAGGTCGGCGACCTCCTCGGCGGTCCCCACCAGCCCCTCGCCCTTCCTGACGAGGCCCTTGCGGGAGCGGCGCACCAGCACCTCGCGCAGGGGCGCGGCGCCGGGGTCGTCGACGCCGGCGAAGAAGCCCTTGAGGGTCCCGCGCGAGACGTGCTGCCCGAACGCGTCCGGCGGCAGCGGGGCGTCGAGGTCGTGGGCGGTGAGGTCGGTCTCCAGGTCGCTGGACCAGTGGCCCGCCACGGCGAGGAGGTCGGCGTCGGTGGGGTCGAGGGAGGCCGCGACCACCCGCTCGGCCTCCTCCTGGGAGGCCACCACCTCGGCCTTGACCCAGAAGAGCACGCGCACGTCGTCGGGACGGCGACCGGCGGCCCGCGCCGCCTCGTGCACGCGGGCGCGGTAGGCGCGGATGCTGGCGGCGTCGAGCGGGGCGTAGGCCAGCTGCACGTCGGAGTGGGCTCCGGAGAAGGCCAGGCCTCGCGGAGACCCTCCCGGGGAGACCACCAGGGGCTCCCCCGCCCGGCCGTCGTCGAAGGGAGCGGCGTTCAGCGGCCCGGTGACGTCGAAGTAGCGGCCCTCGTGGTGGCGGGCGCGGATGCGGCTGCCGTCGGCGTACCGCCCGTCGTCCGCGAGCGCGCCGTCCTCCCAGGAGCGCCAGAGGTCCTTGACCAGGCCGGTCCACTCGTCAGCGCGGTCGTAGGCGGCGTCGTGGTCGAGCGGTGGGGTCCCGCTGACGTGCCGGGCGCTGCCGGTGTCGGTCACCACGTTGAGGCCGAACCGCCCGCCGGAGAGGTGCTGCAGCGTGGCCGCCTGCCGCGCGGCGAGGTAGGGCGGGGTGATCCCGGCGTTGACGGTGGGCACCAGGCCGATGCGCGACGTCGCGGCGAACAGGTACGGGGCGAGGAGCAGCGGGTCGTGCTTGGGGCCGCCGTAGGCGCCGCGCACCCGCAGCTCGAGGGTCTCGGGGTTCCCCAGGGAGACGGCGTCCTCCATGACCACGAGGTCGACGCCGGCCCGCTCCAGCTCGCGGACGGCCTGCTGGTACACGTCGGGGCGGCGCCAGTCCCAGCCCCACGCCCAGTCGGGGCGCCCCCAGCCCTGGGGCCCGAAGCCGCGGGAGAAGAAGTAGCCGACGTGCTGCAGGCGGCTCACGCGGCACCTCCCTGCAGCTGGCCCTCGAGGCTGTCCGCGTGGGCGGTCACGAGCTCCGCGGCCACCAGGGCGCGGCGCAGGTCGGCCTGGAGGTCCTCGACGTCCTCGATGCCCACCGAGAGGCGGACCGTCCCGGGGTGGACGCCGGCGCGCTCGCGCTCGGCGTCGGTGCGGTGGGCGTGCGTGGTGGAGGCCGGGTGCACCACGAGGGAGCGGACGTCGCCGAGGTGCGTCATGTGGCTGAACAGCTGCAGCGCCTCGATGAAGCGGCGCGCTGCTGGCGCGCCGCCGCGCAGCGTCACCGCGACCACCGCGCCGGAGCCGCGGGGCAGGTAGCGGCGGGCGCGCAGGTGGGACGGGCTGGAGGCGAGGCTCGCGTGGTCCACGCGCAGCACCGCTGGCTGGCGCTCCAGCCAGGCCGCGAGCAGCGCCGCGCTGCGGCAGTGCTGCGCCATCCGCAGCGACAGCGTCTCCACGCCCTGCTGCACGAGGAAGGCGTTGAAGGGCGACAGCACCGGGCCGAAGCGCGCGGCGACGTGGTGGCGGGCGTGCTCGGCGTAGGCGCGCTCCCCGTGCAGGTCGAGCCAGCTGCGCCCGCCGAGCACGGCGCTCGGCTCGGCGAGCTGGGCGAACAGCGGCGAGCCGTCGTCGTCGTGAGCGCCCCAGTCGAACCCCCTCCCGACGACGACGACGCCGCCGAGCGCGGTCCCGTGCCCGGAGAGGAACTTGCTGGCCGAGTGCACCACCACGTCCGCGCCGTGCTCCAGCGGCCGCAGCAGGTAGGGGGTGGCCAGGGTGTTGTCCACCACGAGGGGCACCCCGTGGTCGTGCGCGACGGCCGCGACGGCCGCGGTGTCGAGCACCTCGTTGCGGGGGTTGGACAGCGACTCGGCGAAGAGCACGCGGGTGGTGGGGCGCAGGAGGCGGCGCCAGGCCTGCGGGTCGGCGTGGTCGGTGACGAAGTCCACCGAGATGCCGAACCTGGCGAAGTTCTCCGCGAGCAGGCCGCGCGAGCCCTCGTAGAGGTGGTCCGAGGCGAGCACGTGGTCCCCGTGCTGCAGCAGGCCCAGCAGCGCGGTGGTGATGGCCGCCTGCCCGGTGCCCACGACCAGCGCCTCGGCGCCGCCCTCCAGCGCCGCGAGGCGCCGCTCGAGGGCGGCGGTGGTGGGGTTGGCGATGCGGGAGTAGACGAAGCCGTCGTCCTCGCCGGAGAAGCGGGCGGCCGCGGTCGCGGAGTCCTCGAAGCGGAAGCCGGCGGAGACGTGGATCGGCGCCACGCGGTCGCCGTGACCGGCGGCCCCGGCGTCCGCGCCGGCGTGGACCTGCTGGGTGGTGAAGCCGTAGCCCGCGGTGCGGGCCTGGGGTGCGGGGAGCGCCGGCTGGGTGCGCGCGGAGCGCGGGGCCGGGTGGCGGACGGTCTGGACGGGGTGAGGGGTCGGGGCGGTCTGCACGGTCATCGGAGGTGCCTCTCGGGAGCGCCGCGGCGTGCGGCGCCGCAGTGACCGCGCGTCGACGACGACGCGCGGCAGCTGCGGGGGGGCGGTCGGGGGGTCAGCGCTGGGTCAGCGCTGACAGCCACCACCCGTGGTGAGGGCGAGGTCGATGTGCAGGCGTCGCACGAGGACAGGACGGACGGGCACAGGTCGGTCGAGCACGGAGGTCCTCCATCGGCCGTGGCGGGAGCACCTGGCGCAGCGGGCTGCGCTGGTTGCTGCGGCGTCGACGAGCCACGTCTCTCGGCCGCTCTGGATGGTCGAGATCGACGGTAGGGGCGCTCCACCCCCACCGTCAACCGTCCACCCCTGCCTCAGGCGGGCAGCGGCGCCTTGCTCCACTCGCTGGTGTAGGCGAGCCCGCTGCGCTTGAACATCTGGGTGACGGGGCAGCGGCGCTCGGTCTCGGCGTGGAAGGTCTCGAAGACGTCGTCGGCTGCGTCGGTCTCGACGGTCACCTTCACGGCGACCCTGTCGAAGTTGGCGTTGCCCTCGGCTCCGCCGGCGATGACGGAGGGGTCCAGGTCGCCCTGGATGTGGAACGACCACTTGCCCAGGGCGATGCCCAGGCTGGAGGCGACCAGGCTCCCGGTCACCTGGTTGCAGCTGGTCAGCGCCCCGAGGAGGTAGCTCAGGGGGCTCGGCGCCGCGTCGTCGCCCCCGAAGGAGGGGTAGGTGTCGGCGGTGAAGACGTGTTCGTGGTCGCCGGCGACCACGAGGCGCTGGGCCACCCCGCTGCCCTCGGCGTCGACGACGAAGGGGACGGTCTGCTTGATGGGCATGGTCCGGACACTACTTGTCGCGCACGACTGGTCGTCAAGGGCCGCCAGCGCCTCCACGGGCCGCTCCCAGGGCCGGGCCGTCACTCGACCTCCTCCAGGACGAGCCCGGGCACGGGGCGCACCCTCCGCGCGCCGCGCGCGTCGCGCCGGCCCGGGCGTCGGCGCAGGATGGCGGGGTGAGCACGCCCCTCCCCGCGCCCCTCCTGGACCTCCTCCGCAAGCCCTCCCCCTGCTTCGTGGCCACGCTCATGCCGGACGGCTCTCCGCAGCTGACGGAGACGTGGGTGACCACCGACGGCGAGAACGTGGTCATCAACGTGGTGGACGGGATGCAGAAGGCGCGCAACGTGGCGCGCGACCCGCGGGTGGCCGTCAACGTGGTGGACCCTGACGACCCGTTCCGCTTCTTCCAGGTGCGCGGCCGGGTGGTGAAGGCCACCACCGAGGGCGGGAGGGAGGGCATCGACGAGCTGTCGATGAAGTACCTGGGCCGGCCCTACCCGCAGTTCGACGGCGGGGGCGCGCGGCTGGTGCTGACCATCGCCGCCGACTCGGTGACCTCTCCCCGGAGCTGACCCCTCGCCAGCGCCGCCCCCTCGGCGCGACCATGGCGCGGTGAGCGCTGCGAAGACCACGTGCGTCGTCGTCGGCGGGGGCCCGGCGGGCGTCGTCCTGGGGCTCCTGCTCGCCCGCGCGGGTGTGGAGGTGACCGTGCTGGAGAAGCACGCCGACTTCCACCGGGACTTCCGCGGCGACACCGTGCACCCCAGCACGCTGCAGCTCCTCGACGACCTGGGCCTGTACGGGCGCTTCGCCGCGCTCCCGCACAGCGAGGTGCGCCGGGTGGAGCTCGTCGCGGGCAGCGGCGCGGTCGTGGCCGACTTCGAGCGCCTCGGCCGCCTGCTGCCGGGCCTGCGCCACCCCTTCATCGCGATGGTGCCCCAGTGGGACCTCCTGACGCTGCTGGCCGACGCGGCCCGCGAGGAGCCGTCGTTCACCCTGCGGACCGGCACGGAGGTGACGGGCCTGCTCACCGGGCCCGCCCGCGAGACCGGCACCGGCGTCCGCGTGACCGGTGTGCGGTGGCGCAGCGCCGACGGCGGCGGTGTCGTCGAGGGAGAGCTCGAGGCCGACCTCGTGGTCGCCTGCGACGGGCGCCGGTCGACGGCGCGGCGGGCGGCGGAGCTGGAGCCCCGCGAGCTCGACGTGCCCTTCGACGTCTGGTGGTTCCGGCTGCCGGTGGACGACGACGAGCCCGACGCGCGGCTGCTGCCGGTGATGGCTCCCGGTCGGGCGATGATCGTCATCCCCCGCCGCACCGCCGCCGAGCGGTACCTGCAGATCGCCTACCTGGGACCCAAGGGCGGTGACGCGGCGCTGCGGGCGCGCGGTGTGGAGGCGTTCCGCCGCGACGTCGCCGAGCTGCTCCCCGACCGCGCGGCGACCGCGCTGTCGCCGGACGCGATCCGGTCCATGGACGACGTGAGCGTGCTCGACGTCCGCCTGTCCCGGCTGCCCGTCTGGCACCGGGAGGGGCTGCTCTGCCTCGGCGACGCCGCGCACGCGATGTCGCCCGTGGGCGGGGTGGGGATCAACCTCGCCGTCCAGGACGCCGTCGCGGCGGCCCGCCTGCTCGCGGCGCCCCTGCGCGAGCGGCGGGTGCGCCGCACCGACCTGGCGGCGGTGCAGCGGCGACGGACGCCCCCCACGGTGCTCACGCAGGCGCTGCAGCAGCAGGCCCACCGGAGGGTGCTCGCACCGGTGCTGGCCGGGGCGCAGGGAGGGCCGCCCCGGGTCGTGACCGCCGCGCTGCAGCGGGTGCCCCAGCTGGCCGTGGTGCCGGCCGCCGTGGTGGGGATCGGCGTGCGCCCGGAGCGCGCCCCGGGCTGGGCGCGCCGCCCCCCGTCGCCGTCGGCTCCGCCGTCCCCGTCCGACGCCGTCAGCCGCTGACCACCCACGCCGTCGTCGACGGCGGCAGGTGCCCGGCGTCGTCGAGGGGGCCGCTGGTCAGCACCAGCTCCCCGGTCGGCAGCGGCACGGACGGGCCGCTGCCGTCGGTGGCCCCGACGTTCACGACGCAGTGCCACCGCTCGCCGCCCCGTGCGCCACCGGCGCGCTCGTCACCCACCGGCCGCGACCAGTGCAGGACGTCGCCGGTCGAACGCTCCCACCGCAGCTGCTCGGGGCCGAGCAGCTCGCGGCGCAGCTCCAGCGCCACCCGGTGCAGGTGCAGCGTCGACCCGGGATCGGCCTCCTGCACCGACGCCGCGGCTCCGGCGAACCACGCCGGCTGCGGCAGGTGCGGGTCCAGCCCGCCGTCGGGGCCGAACCCGAAGGAGGAGCCGTCGGGGGTCCACGGGATCGGCACGCGGCAGCCGTCGCGTCCCTTCTCCGCCCCCTCGGAGCGGAAGGCGATCGGGTCCTGCAGCACGTCGGCGGGCAGGTCGGCCACCTCGTGGAGCCCCAGCTCCTCGCCCTGGTAGAGGTACGTGGAGCCAGGCAGCGCCAGCTCCAGCAGCAGTCCGGCGCGAGCGCGCCGCAGCCCGAGGGCCTTGTCGAGCGCGGGGGTGGCGCCGTCCCGCGTCACCCAGGCCTTGGCCGCCACGTGCGAGGACAGCTCCGGGTCTGGCGGCAGCCCGTAGCGGCTGGCGGCGCGCACGCAGTCGTGGTTGGCGAGCGTCCACGTGCACGAGGCGCCGACGTCCAGCTGCTCCAGGCCCAGCTCCACCCCGCGGCGCAGCTGCGCCGCGTCCCACCCGGCCTCGAAGAGGTCGAAGGTGAACGCCTGGCCCAGCGAGGAGGGGTCGGAGTAGCGCCACCGCCTCGAGGGGTGCACCGACGCCTCGGCGACCGCCGCACGCGGCGGGTCGTAGGTGTCGAAGAGCTGGCGCCACTCGCGGTAGACGTCCATGAGCTCGTCCCGGTCCCACAGCGGGTGGCTGCCGTCGTCGAAGAGCGCCGTGTGGGTGCTGGGCAGCTCCACGTGGAGGTTGTTGTCGACGTCGCGGACCAGCCCGTGGGCGACGTCGACGCGGAACCCGTCCACGCCGCGGTCGGCCCAGAACCTCAGGGTGGCCAGGAAGTCGTCGCGGACCTCCCGGTTCGACCACTCCAGGTCGGGCTGCTCCCTGGCGAAGGCGTGCAGGTACCACTGCCCGTCACCCGCGGGCTCCCACGCCGAGCCGCCGAACAGCGACTTCCAGCTCGACGGCGGCTCGCTCATCGGACCGGCCGGTCCGTCGCGCCCGTCCCGGAAGACGTAGCGCCCGCGCGCGGCTGAGCCGCGCGGGGCGGCCAGCGCCTCGCGGAACCACGGGTGCCGGTCGGAGGTGTGGTTGGGCACGATGTCGACGACGACGCGGATCCCGGCGGCGTGCAGCGCCTCCGCCATCTCGTCGAAGTCGGCCAGGGTGCCGAGCCTGGGGTCGACGTCGCGGTGGTCGTCGACGTCGTACCCGCCGTCGGACAGCGCCGACGGGTAGAACGGCGACAGCCAGACGGCGTCGACCCCCAGCTCGGCGAGGTACGGCACGCGCGAGGTGACCCCTCGCAGGTCGCCCAGGCCGTCCCCGTCGGCGTCGGCGAAGGAGCGGGGGTAGACCTGGTAGACGACGGCCTGGCGCCACCACGGAGCTGCCCGCTGGTCGTCCCGCTGGGGTGTGGCGCTCACTTGATGGCACCCCGCGTCACGCCGGACATGACCCACCGCTGGGCGAAGACGTAGACGATGATCGTCGGCGCCATCGCCATGAGGTAGCTGGCGAACGCCACGTTGTAGTCCGTGGAGAACGAGCTCTGGAAGATCTGCTGGATCACGGGGATCGTCTGCAGGTCGGGGTTGGCGGTGATGAGGGACGGCATCATGAAGTCGTTCCAGGCCGCGAGGAAGGCGAAGATGCCGACGGTGGCGTTCATGGGCGCCAGCAGCGGGAAGATCAGCTTCCAGAACACCTGCCACGTGGTGGCGCCGTCGATGCGGGCGCTCTCCTCCAGCTCACCGGGGATCGAGCGCAGGAAGGCGGAGTAGAGCAGCACCGAGAACGACAGCTGGAAGAGGATGTGCAGCACGGCCACGCCCACGGGGTTGTCCAGGCTGAGGTAGGCGGTGAGCTTCACCTGCGGCAGGGCGATCACCGGGAACGGGATGAACATCGCGGCGAGCAGGTAGAAGTAGCTGTACTTGAACAGCTTGTTGTCCCACTGGCGCACGATCGCGTACGCCGCGAGCGAGGCCAGGACGATGACGCCCGCCACGCTGGCCGCGGCGACCAGCACCGAGATGACGAACGCCGTGGGGAACCCGACGAGGTTCCAGGCGTCGGCGAAGCTGGAGGGGTTGAGCGGTGCCGGCAGGGAGAAGCCGTTGCCGTCCACGGACTGCTCCGGCGTCTTGAACGCCATCGTCACCGTCAGGTACAGCGGCAGGAGCACCGTGAGGCCGCACACGGCGAGCACGCCGGTGAGCAGCCAGGCGCTGCGGCTGGCGCGGCCGCTGACGGCCCCGCCGGTCTGCCGGGCCCGGTTGCCCCGGGCGTTCTTGGCGGCGGCCTCGACGGTGGCCGGGTCAGCTGCGATGGCCATCAGAGACTCACCCCTCGGCGGTTGATGATGCGGAGCTGGGCGATGGAGATCAGCACGGTGATCACGAAGAAGACCACCGCGTTGGCCATCTGGTAGGCGTAGTCACCGCTGGTGAAGCCCGTGAAGATGGTCATGGCGACGGACGACGTCGCAGTGCCCGGACCGCCGTTGGTGAGGCCGACGATGATGTCGTAGGCGTTGAGGAAGTTCTTGAAGCCGAGCACGGTGTTGATCACGACGTAGCCCGCCACGAGCGGCAGCGTGATGGCGGTGAACTGGCGCCACGGGGTGGCGCCGTCCAGCGACGAGGCCTCGTAGACCTCCTCGGGGATGGCCAGCAGACCTGCGAGGTAGATGATCAGGGCCGAGGGGATCGCCTGCCACGCCGTGACGACGACGACGGCGACCCACGCCCAGTCGGCGTTCGCCAGGATGCTGCTGCCGCCGAACACCGCGGGGATCGACGTCGAGAAGATGTAGTTGAAGACGTAGGCGATGACGATGCCCGAGACCACCATGGGGATGAAGAAGACCCCGCGCAGCGCCGTCTTGAACTTGATCTTCGAGTTGAGCAGCACCGCGAGGAACAGCGCGATGGCGTTGACCAGCAATACCGTCACCACCGAGAAGCCGATGGTGAAGCCGTAGGCGGACAGGATGCGCGGGTCGGTGAAGAGCACCAGGTAGTTGGCCAGCCCCACGAAGCTGTACTCGCCGTAGCCGACGTAGTTGGTGACGGAGAAGAACATGCCGGCCAGGGCCGGGCCGATGATGAGCAGCGTGAAGAGCAGCAGCGCGGGCAGCAGCATCACGTAGAAGGCCGCGTCGACCTTCTTGCGCGCCCGGCGCGCGGGAGCGGCGGCGCTCATGCGAGGGCCGACCGAGCGGCGAGGCGGTCCCAGTCGGCGTCGAGCGTGCGGAGCATCCCGTCGCCGTCGCCGTCCAGCAGGGCGCCTTGGAAGTAGTTCTCCAGAGGAATCGTGTTGGGCACGAAGGTGCTCGATCCTTGGTAGATGCGGCCGGCGTCGAGGTAGGGAGCGAGCCCGGCGGTGCGCGGGTCGGTGGTCCCCTGGGCGCCCTGGAGGGGGGAGAACGCGAGGTTCTCCTCGTTGTAGGTGGTGCAGACCTCCGGCCGCATCATCCACTGGACGAACTTCGTGGCTCCGGCGACGTCGGCGCTGGCGGTGGGGACCCACAGCGCCAGGTCGAGGTTGACGCGCGCAGCCCGGTCGTCGGCGTCCTCGGTCATGGGCAGCGAGAACGTCCCCAGCTCGAGGTCGGGGTCGGTCTTGGCGATCTCGCCGAGGGCCCACGGTCCCTGGCAGTACATGGCGACCTTCCCCTGACCCATGGCGAGGTTGCCGTCGGCGTAGGTCTTGGAGGGGAAGTCGGGGTTGAAGTAGTCCCGCAGCACGAGGATGTTCTTCATCACCGGGCTGAAGGTCTCCAGGAACGTCGGCTTGGGGCCGTCGCCCTCGGCCAGCTTGGCCTTGTAGAAGGCGGGGACGTCGGCGCCGGAGCCGGTCGCGTAGTCCCACATGCCCTGGCGGGTGGTCCAGGGGTCGCGCGCCGTGGTGTAGATCGGCGTGACGCCCGCGGCCTGGAACGCCTTGCAGGCCTCCACCAGCTCGCTGAAGGTCGTGGGCACCTCGATGCCGTTGTCGGCGAAGAGCTTGACGTTGTAGATGACGCCCGCGGCGGTCACCGACCACGGCAGGACGCTCGTCTGGCCCTCGTAGTTGGCGTACTGGTCCACGAGGGACTGGTAGGACGGGTTGATCGTCCCCGCCTCGGGCAGGTCGGCCAGGTCGGTGAGCACGCCGCCGCGCACGTAGTTCGAGGTCTCGAGGTTGTAGTTGTAGCAGGCGACGTCCGGCGGAGCTCCACGCACGAACTGCGGGACGATCGACGTCTGGGTGCCGTCGTGGTTGATGGTCACCGCGTCCTGGCTGGCGTTGTACTGCGCGGCCAGGTCGTCGAAGTAGGCGAGCACCTCGGGCTTGTTGGCCACCCAGCGCAGGGTCTCGCGGCCACCGCCGGCGCCACCGGCGCACCCGGCCAGGGACAGCGGGACGGCGCCCGCCGCGGCGCCGAGGCCGACGAGCTTGAGCAGGGAGCGGCGGCTCATGCCGCCGCGTGGAGGACCGTTCACGGGCACCCCTTCGTGCTCGACCCCGGAGCCCGGGGTATTTGATTGACGTCGTGAAGCAACTCAGGGAGGGTGGCACCGTGACCGCCGCAGAGTCAAGCCCCGTGTCTGCGCCCCGCACGAGGCAGCGGGAGAGGACCACCTCCACCCGTGCCCTGCGCCTCGCCTCCACGGCCGCCGTCCTCGACGCGCTCTGGCACGGCGAGGCCGTGACCGGCAGCGACCTCATCGCCACCACCGGCCTGACGCGCGCCACCGTCCACGACGTCTGCGCCGACCTCATCGCCGCGGGCTGGGTGGAGGAGCTCGCCGACCAGCGCGCGCACGGCAGCTACGCGCGCGGCCGCCCGGCGCGGCGCTACGGCCTGCGGGCGCGCGCCGGGGTGGTGCTGGGGCTGGAGGCCTCGAGCGCGCGCTGCACGGCCCTGGTCACCGACCTGCTCGGGGTGCCCCTGGGGACCGCCGAGAGCACCTGCCGGCGCGATGCCGGCGAACGCAGGACGGCGGCCGGAGAGGCTGCGGGGGCTGCCCTCGCCGAAGCCGGGGCCGCCGTCGAGGAGGTGCTGGCCTGCACGGTCGCGGTGCCAGCGCCCGTCGCTGCCTCGGGTCGGGTGGAGGTCCGCAGCAACCCGTACTGGGTGCTCATGGACGCCGGGTTGAGCGAGCACCTGCAGCGCCGGCTGTCGTGCCCGGTCCGCCTGGCCAACGACGCCGACCTCGCCGCGCTCGCCGAGGGCCGGCGAGGCGGCGCCGCCGGCGTGCTCGACCACATCACCGTGCTGGCCGACGGGGGCTTCGGGGCGGGTCTGGTCGCGGCGGGCTCGCTCGTGAGGGGGCGCTGGGGCCGGGGCGGGGAGATGCGCTGGCTCGACCTCGTGACCGACGTCGGCGCCCCGATCGGCCTGGGCCCCCTGCTGGCCCTGTGGGACGCGGAGGGCCCGGACGCCTTCCCCGACACCCACGGGCCGCTGGAGGTCGAGCCGGGCACCGGCGACCTCGAGGCCGACCTGGAGCGGGCGCACCGGGTGCTGCGCGAGGCCGCCGACGGCGACAGCCGTGCGCTCGCCGTCGCCGAGCGCGCCGGACACCACCTCGCACGCGTCGTGGCGACGGCCGCGGGCCTGTTCGACCCCGAGGTGGTGGTGCTGGCCGGCCAGCTGGCCGAAGACCTCCAGCCGGTCGTGGACGTGGCGTCGCACGTGCTGCCGGAGCTGCTCGACGAGCCCGTGCCCCGCCTGGTGACCTCGCCGCTGGGCGGGGGCGTCATCGCCGTCGGCGCCGCCCAGCAGGCCCTCGACGACGTCCGGGCGGACGCGCTCCACGTGCGCCTCCCCGGAGCCGCCGCAGCCCTCGCCGATCGCTGACCCCGGCCGCCCCTGGAGGGCGGCCGGGGTCAGCGGTCGTTCACCGAGAGGTCAGAGCCACTTCGAGGCGAGGTGCTCGGCCACGACGCGGCGCACCGTGCCCGACTGCGTGCGCAGCACGATCGACTCGGTGCGGATGACGCCGTCGCCGTAGCGCACGCCGTCCAGCAGGCCGCCGTCGGTGACGCCGGTGGCCACGAAGAACGCGTCCTCGCCCTTGACGAGGTCGTCGGCGTCGTAGACGTGGTCCATGAGCAGCCCGGCGGCCAGGCCGCGGTCCCGCTCGGCGTCGTCCTTGGGCGCCAGCACGCCCTGCATGAAGCCGCCGAGGGCCTTGACGGCGCACGCCGTCGTGACGCCCTCCGGGCTCCCGCCGATGCCCACGCACATGTCGATGCGGGTGCCGCTGCGCGCGGCGTTGATGCCGCCCGCGACGTCGCCGTCGAGCAGCAGGCGGGTCCCGGCGCCGGCCTCGCGGATCTCGCGGACGATCCCCTCGTGGCGGGGCCGGTCGAGGATCGCGACGACGACCTCCTCGGGCCGCTTGCCCAGCGCCGCGGCGAGGGCGCGGATGTTCTCGCCCACCGGCTTGCGGATGTCGACGACGCCGCGGCCCTCGGGGCCGGTGACGAGCTTGTCCATGTAGAAGACGCTCGACGCGTCGAGCATGGCGCCGCGGTCGGCCACGGCGATGACCGACAGGGCGTTCTGGCGCCCGGCGGCGGCCATGGAGGTCCCGTCCACGGGGTCCACGGCGACGTCGCACGCCGGCCCCTGCCCGTTGCCCACCCGCTCGCCGTTGAAGAGCATCGGCGCCTCGTCCTTCTCCCCCTCGCCGATGACGACGACGCCGTCGAAGGACACGGTGGACAGGAACGCCCGCATGGCGTCGACGGCGGCGCCGTCCACAGCGATCTTGTCACCCTTGCCGATGAAGGGGACGGCGCGGATGGCCGCGGCCTCGGTCGCGCGGACCAGCTCCAGCGCGAGGTTGCGGTCAGGGCGTCCGGTGCGGGCGCCGTCCTCAGGGGCGCTGGGGCTGCTGGCGGTCGGGGTGCTGTGCGTCATCGCGAGTTCCTCCGTCGGCGGTGTGGGGCCGGGTGTCGGCGGGGCTGCTCGGATCCTCCCACAGTTCATCGGTTGCTGTATGGTCGGGGACGTGGTCGCCGTGACGAGCGCCTTCGCCGCGACCAGGACCCAGCCCGCCGCGGCGGCGAGGGTGCTGGCGCGCTTCGGGCACGCCCTGTCCGACCCCACGCGCGCCCGCCTCCTGCTCGCCCTGCGGCAGGCGCCGGGCTACCCGGCGGACCTGGCCGACGAGCTGGGCGTCTCCCGGCAGAACCTCTCCAACCACCTGTCGTGCCTGCGCGACTGCGGCCTGGTGGTCTCGTCCCAGGAGGGCCGCCGCGTCCGCTACGCCCTGGCCGACCCCGCGCTGGGGCACGCCCTGTCGGACCTGCTCTCGGCCGTCGCCGCGATCGACCCCCTCGCCCAGGAGGACCACCGGTGAGCCACGGCCACTCCCACGCGAGCGCGGCCGGCGGAGACCGCCGGCGGCTCGCGCTCGCCCTGCTCGTCACCCTGGTGGTGCTGGCCAGCGGCGTCGTCGGGGGGATCCTCACCGGCTCACTGGCACTGCTCGCCGACGCGGGCCACATGCTCACCGACGCCGCCGGCCTCGGCGTGGCGCTGCTGGCCTCCAGCCTGGCGCTGCGACCGGCGACCGACGCCCGCACCTGGGGGCTGCAGCGCGCCGAGGTCCTGGCCGCGGTGCTGCAGGCGGCGATGCTGCTGGCGGTGGGGGTGCTCATCACCGTGGAGGGGGTCCGCCGACTGCTGGACCCGCCTGAGGTCGCCTCCTCGGGAATGCTCGTCTTCGGTGCGGTGGGCCTGCTGGGCAACCTCGCGTCCCTGTGGATCCTGACGCGGCGCAGCGGTGGCCACGCCCACCGCGACGGCCACGACGGCCACGACGGCCACGACGGCCACGACCAGCCCATGGGCCTCAACCGCAGGGCAGCGGTCCTCGAGGTCATCAGCGACGGCCTCGGCTCGCTGGCGGTGCTCCTGGCCGCCGGCGTCATCGCCCTCACCGGCTGGACGCGCGCCGACGCCCTGGTGTCGCTGCTGATCGGCGTCCTCATCGTCCCGAGGACGGTGGTGCTGCTCCGCGAGGCCACCGACGTGCTGCTGGAGGCGGTGCCCCGGGGGCTCGACCTGTCCGCGGTGCGCGCGCACCTGCTGGAGCAGCCCCACGTCCTGGCCGTCCACGACCTGCATGCCAGCCAGATCAGCTCCGGGCTGCCGGTGCTGAGCGCCCACGTGGTCCTGGACGACTCCTGCTTCGTCGACGGGCACGCGCCGGCGGTGCTCGACCAGCTCCAGGCCTGCGTGGCCGGCCACTTCCCCGTCCGCATCACGCACTCGACCTTCCAGGTCGAACCAGCCAGCCACGCCGACCACGAGCACGGGGTGCACGCATGAGGACGACGAACGACCCGTCGGCGAGCGGAGGGCGGGGCCTGCGCGGCTCCCTGACGAAGCGCACCCGGCTGCTCGCCGCCATCGTCGTCCTCACCACCGCCGCGAGCGTCCTCGCCGTCGCCCTGGCCGGGAGAGCGCCCGGTGGGGCCGCAGGTGCGGTCCCACCGTCGCTGGTGCGCTGGGACAGCCACCGGCTGACGGAGACCCCCTCGGCCTCGAGGGCGCCCGTGCAGCTCGTCGAGTTCATCGACTTCGAGTGCCGCCGCTGCCGGGCGACGCAGCCGTTCATGGACGAGCTGCGCGCGGACTACGCAGGGCGGGTCGACTTCGTCGTCCGGTACTTCCCACTGCCCGGCCACGCCAACTCCACGAACGCCGCGATGGCGGTGGAGGCGGCGGCGCAGCAGGGAGCCTTCGCCGAGATGGCCGACGTCATGTGGGCCACCCACGGGCACTGGGGCCGCTCCAGCGAGCCCCAGTCGTCGCTGTTCCGCAGCTTCGCCGCCGACCTGGGCCTGGACATGGCCGCGTACGACGCCGCGGTCGCCGACCCCGCCACGGCGGCGCGCATCCGGCAGGACTTCGAGGACGGGGTCGCCCTGGGCGTCACGGGCACCCCCACGCACTTCCTCGACGGCGTCCTCGTGCGACCGGCCGACGAGGTCGACTTCCGCGGGCTGCTCGACGCGGCGCTCGCCAGCTGACGTACCAGGTCAACCTTGACGCTCCGTCAAGGTAGGCTCGTCCACTCGTGAGCACCTCAGCGCTGCGGCGACCGACCTGGACCCAGCCGCGCGTGCTGCGCACAGAAGTGCTCGCGGGGCTCGTGGTGGCCCTGGCGCTGATCCCCGAGGCCATCTCGTTCTCCATCATCGCCGGCGTCGACCCCCGCGTCGGCCTGTTCGCCTCCTTCACCATGGCCGTGACGATCGCGTTCGTCGGCGGTCGGCCCGCGATGATCTCCGCAGCGACGGGTGCGGTGGCCCTCGTCGTCGCCCCCCTCGTGAGAGAGCACGGGCTCGACCACCTCGTGCTGGCCGTCCTGCTCGGTGGGGCCCTGCAGGTGGTGCTGGGGGTGCTCGGCGTCGCGCGGCTCATGCGCTTCATCCCGCGCAGCGTCATGACGGGCTTCGTCAACGCCCTCGCCATCCTCATCGTCGCCGCGCAGGTGCCCCACTTCGTGGGGGTGCCGTGGATGGTCTACCCCGTGGCGGCGCTGGCCATCGCCGTCATGGTGCTGCTGCCTCGCCTCACCACAGCAGTACCGGCACCGCTGGTCGCGGTGGTGGTCCTGACCGCCGTGACCACGCTCGCGCACCTGGCTCTTCCTGACGTCGGGGACCAGGGCGCCCTCCCCGAGAGCCTGCCGTCGCTCTTCTGGCCCGACGTCCCGTGGACCTGGCAGACCCTCGTCACCGTGGCTCCGTACGCCTGCGGCATCGCCGTCGTCGGGCTCCTGGAGTCGCTCCTGACCGCCAAGCTGGTCGACGAGGTGACCGACACCCCGTCGCGCAAGGACCGCGAGGCGTGGGGACAAGGTGTCGCGAACATCGTCACCGGACTCTTCGGGGGCATGGGCGGCTGCGCGATGATCGGCCAGACGATGATCAATGTGCGCAGCGGGGCGCGCACCCGGCTCTCCACCTTCCTGGCGGGCTCCTTCCTGCTCGTCCTCGTGGTGGGCCTGGGTGACCTGGTCGCGACCATCCCCATGGCCGTGCTGGCGTCAGTGATGGTGATGGTCAGCGTGGCCACCTTCGACTGGCACTCGATCCGGCCGTCGACGCTGCGGCGGATGCCCCGCTCGGAGACCGCGGTGATGGTCGTGACCGTGGTCGTGGTCGTCGCGACGCACAACCTCGCCATCGGCGTCGTGGCCGGCGTCGTCGTGGCGGCCCTCCTCTTCGCCCGGCGCGTCGCCCACCTCGTCACCGTCCGCCGTGACCTCGAAGAGGACGGGACACGGGTGCGCTACACGGTGGTGGGTGAGCTCTTCTTCGCCTCGAGCAACGACCTCGTGAGCCAGTTCTCCTACGGGGAGGACCCCTCCAGCGTCGTCGTGGACCTCTCCAGCTCCCACGTCTGGGACGCCTCCACGGTGGCCGCCCTGGACGCCGTGACGACCAAGTACGCCGCGCGTGGCAAGACGGTGCTCATCGAGGGCCTCAACGAGGCCAGCGCCGCCATGCACGACCGCCTCGCAGGGCGCCTGGGCGCTGACGCCTGAGCACCTCGCCACACGGCGGACGCCTCGCCCCAGCGGCCTCCTGCGCTCACCCGGGCGACGAGCCCCGGGCACCGGAGGAGTAGCCGTGGTGCGCCTTCATGCGCAGACCGTGACGTGTCCGTTCCCCTCAGCCACACCCTCGTCAAAGACTCCCGACGACGTCCCGTCGGGTCTGAGCCTGGAGCAGGCTGCCCGTTCTGTGGGTGGGGGGGGTTGGGGTCCATCGCGGTGCGTCCCCGGCTTGTTCACGACACGGCGGGGACGCGGGGATGCTGTCGAGATGAGGCAGGGATGCTGTCGGATGATGCGGGGATGTTGGGGGGATGCGGAAAAGGGGCTGGGTTGCATCGCTGCAACCCAGCCCCTTTCCAAAGGATGTCCGGCGGTGACCTACTCTCCCACCCAGCTTCCCGGGCAGTACCATCGGCGCAGGTGAGCTTAGCTTCCGGGTTCGGAATGGGACCGGGCGTTTCCCCACCGCTATGACCGCCGT